>JBAVYC010001022.1:0-12938 GCA_049698595.1 Desulfobacterales bacterium
CTGATATACTGCTCCACAGTCATATGCAAAAGCGAACAGATGCGCTCATAGCTGTAGTAGGAAAGTCCGTGGCGATCGGCCGCCAATACAAAAACTCAAGTTTTTTATCCAGATAGTTCAGTTTAATAGATGTGAAAAATATCGATGAGGAAGTAGATGAAAAAAAATTAGAAGAATTAGATGGAGTTTTATAATTTTCCGAGAATTATATAAAAAACTAAAAGCAGGGAATTAAATTGTTTCGACATATCTAAACTGGGCTCATATCGTGCCTGAATCAAACTTTTTTTTGATGCGAAAACATTTTAGATTAGCTTATGAAATGTGAATTGGTCCAAGTGCCACCTGCCATGTTTTCATAGAAGAGTCTAAATTGAAGAAGATGTGTCCGGGGAATGAAAAACATAAAGACGGCTGCTGAAAGGAAGGGGGCAACTCAAAGCTGCGCCCTCTGAACCCAGATTCTTTACCATTTAAACTTGCGGGCCTCATCATACATGGCCAGCACATTTTCCATCGGTACGTCGGGCATGATACCGTGGTCCGGGCCGCAAATGTAGCCGCCGTTTTTGCCCAGCACCCGAATGCGCTCACGGACTTCCCGGCGGACATTTTCTGAAGTTCCGAAGGGCAACGTCGTCTGGGTGGAGATCCCTCCGAAAAAGGTGATATGGGCACCGTATTCACGCTTTAGAACATCGGGTTCATTGCCCGGCAGATGGGTCTGGACCGTCTCCCAAACATCCAGGCCGATATCAATCAGGTCGCCCATGACCGGTCGAAACTGGCCGCAGCTGTGAAACCAGACGTTCAAATCGTATTTTTTGGCCAGAGCAAAATATTTTGCATAGGTCGGCTTCAGATATTTGCGCCAATGCTCAGGAGAAATCATCATGCCCATCTGGGTCGCAAAATCGTCCCCCATATAGACGAACTGCGCTAGCCCCTTTGTCGCCGCAAAGAGTTTGGCATAGAAATCCAGGACAAATTCTTCTAATTTGCTGATGGTCGCCTCAATAATTGCCGGGGCCTCACAAAATTTCAGCATGGTTTCTTCAAAACCAAACAGATCAAAAAGGGTACAGAGCACGGGCAGCCAATTGCCGCCGCTTTTCTGGGTCGCCTCCTCCAGGGTCATGCCCGGGGTCAATAGCGCGTATTTCCCCTCCACCCTTTTGGCGGTATCAGCGGGAATCGATTGCAGTACTTTAGCGGCCACGGCATAGTCAAAATCATCCGGATCAGGCCAGGTAAAGTTTTCAATATCGCGCACCGTTACGGCATCCTGCAGGGGATAATGGCGTCCAGATCCAAAACCTACGCCGGCGGCGCCGTATACATCTGCCGGTGTGTGGAATATGGTACACCCCGGCTTTAAGCCGGACCCGATATAAACCGGGCGGGCACACTGCAGATCCACCCCTAATTTGCTTCTGAGATCCAGTTTGTTGTCGACCTCGAAATGATCATACCACGGCTGTAGATCGGCGTAGATCCCCTCAATATTGATGGGTACAGCTTCCGGCTGAATGTGGGCGACTGCCTTTAAAATCCGCTCTTTAGAGGTTTCCATGTTTACCTTTTATTTGAAATTTGAAAACCTGGTTCCTTAGGCTATGTCAGAGATATTCGGCTCTGCCTGCAGCAGTTCAAGGAGTGATGGAGTATTGGAGTACTGGAGTGATGGTCTATCGCCCGTGAACTCTGTGCATCAGAGAATCTCGATGGCCTTTCTATAAAGTTACAGAAGATCGGTGTAAGTTTTTCGCTTTTCCAATACTCCATTACTCCAACACTCCTGGTGCTAATTCCAGTACTCTCTTGGAAAGCGACTTAAGCCGGACCCACTTATCGGCATTTTTTATCCAATCTGGTTCAACAGCTTGTCGAGTTCCCGATCATCAAGGCTATAGCTGTGCTGTTCGGTGGGAAACTGGCCGCTTTCGACCTCGTTGCGAAATTGGGTTACGGCCGAGACCGTGACCTGCTGTAAATCAGCATAGACTTTCAGAAACCGGGGCGACAGTTCCTTAAAAATACCCAACATGTCCTGGGATACAAGACCCTGCCCATCGCAATAAGCACCGGATCCGATACTGATGACAGGTATGTCCAGACTTCGGGTGATAATTTCTCCCAGGCTCTTCGGTAGACATTCGACAATCAGACCGAAGGCCCCGCTTTGGGCCATGGCCATGGCATCGTTGATCATCCTTTTTGATGACTCGGCATCCTTGGCCGGCAGGCTGATGGTACCGGAGAGAACCATATGCTGTTTGGTAAACCCGATATGACCTAAAACCGGAATGCCTGAATTTACGATGCTGCGCACGATCTCGGCAGATTGGGCCGTTCCTTCGAGATGGACGGCATCCGCCCCGCCTTCCTTCATGATCCGGGTAGCGTTGCCGACCGCTTCGTTGACACAGTTGTATGAGCCGAAAGGCAGCGTCGTGACCACCATGGAAGATTTGACGCCATTTCTTACGGCCCGGGTGTGGTAGGTCATTTCATCGACTGTAACCGATACCGCTTCGGGTTTGCCGTTGCCGATGGTTCCTACGGCGTCACTCACCAAAACAAGGTCGATCCCGGCCTGATCCAGAAACGAAGCCATGGGAAAATCATAGGCAGTCAGCAGGGTGATTTTGCGGCTGCTCATTTTTTTATTTTGAAGCGCTGCTACGGTAACTTTGGGACGATTATTCATTGCGCAATCCTAACCCGGATAAGCCGGTATTGAAAAATATTTCTTACCAAATATGCGAATGTATCTCTTAGACGATGATACTGGGAAGAATATCTTCGACCAGCAGGCTGGGATTCGGCAACATCTTTACCGATTCTACTTCCCCGACCAGTTTGGCTGCCTTGGTGCCGGCTTCAAGGGCAGTTCGCACTGCACCCACATCGCCCCTGACCATAATCGTCATGTATCCGCCGCCGATGGTGCGCCGCTGTGTCAAGGCAATATTGGCCGCTTTGGCCATTGCATCGGCGGCTTCGATACAGGCCACCAGACCTCTGGTTTCAATCATTCCTAAAGCCCTTAATTCGGGGTCCAAAGCGCCGATCTGAGAAGTTTCATTTTTTTTGCTGTTTTTAACCATGATTTATTCCTTTCTAAATCTCGTTTTATCATTGTAATGAAGCGAATCTAAAATGCCGACAACTGCGGCATCTACCGGTGAGTTTTTATAATCCGTGGCCAGGCGGGCCGAACTGCCCTGGCTGACAACGACCAATTCACCCGCGCCAGAGCCGACCAGATCGACAGCCAGGATAGGATCCCCGCTGATGTCTCCATCGATGTTGGCCGGGCAGATGATCAATAGTTTTGACGAGTGCAGCGCCGTGTGCTTAGCAGATGCCACTGCCGTTCCCATAACTCTCGCGATAATCATGGATGACCTCATTTCATTTGTAAGGTTATTTAAGTTTTTAAAGGTAAAGGGTTCAACGTTCTGCGTTCAGGGTTTTCTTAGTTCTTTCCATTTTTTGGTACTAGTGACTTAGCATTTACGATTCAATGGCTGAGATTTGGTATGAAACATATTTTCCAACCTTTGAACTTTGAACCTCTGAACGGTTGCTAACCCTAAGCGCCATTGATGCGTTTAATCTTTTCGACCAGTTTGTCCACCACCTGACGTGATTGTCCGGCTGATCGACCGGGTGCTGTTGCCGATTTATTTGCCGGCCGTCGCTGACACCCTCTGGGTTTGCCGCTGAATGCGCGGGTCTTGCCCGGGGATTGAGGGCCGGCAGGGGCGAAATCGCCCGGCGCTGAGCCGGATGATTTTTCCGTTATGCGGATACCCAGGATGTGGGCCGCCTGTTTGGCCATGTCCGTCAAAATGACGTTTTCATCAATGCGAATCTCACGCTGACCCCGGTCGGCAAAGTTTTCGATGTCTTCGGCTGAATAAAAAGTCTTCATTTTAAGCGATCTCCTTTGCCTGCCGTTAAATGCCTTTTAAGGCCTGCACTGCCGCCTCACGACCCACCATTACCTCTGAGTCGCTGCCGGCGATATACAAACGTCCATAGCGACCGGATGGCTGGTAGTGTACCAACGTAATGTTGGCCGCCTTCTCTGCTTCATTGGCCGCCAGCCAGACGTAGGCAGCCGGGGCAATTTCCAGCACACATAGTGTTTGATCGGCTAGCAGCAATCCGCCGCGGCTGGTCTTATTTACCAGTTGGGCTTCATACGGATTTACCTTCGATACCATTTTGACCGAAACCACATCGGGCTTTTTACGGTCACTCTCCGTCAACCCGAATCGAGACAGGGCATTTTGACCGGCGACCTGGACCGCTTCCTGAACCGGGCTATGAATCTCAAGCGTTCCGTACTCCCTTTCAACCCGCAACAGGCCGGGGCGAACATCCGCGGTTTTTAAAGCGGTATCGAGAACCTCGTACACATCGCCGGCAGGCGCCAGTTCCATGAATACTTCGGCCATTCCTTGCACCGGTACGTCCCCTTGCAGCATTACGCCGGTAAGGGCGGCAAATTGCGGTTGCATCGAGTCTATCAGAATATAGGTTCTAAGCTCCATTTTACATTTCCTTTGTAATGTTTCTTTGACCCGTTTAACTAGTGCCAATCCTGAAATTAAATCGGGCGCGAATCAGTTTCCCTATGGAAACGAATTAACCTGCCAAGGCGCGGATTACTTTCTAATCCTCATTGGCGATGATAGCCTCGGTAAAGCGATGCGGCCGTGCAATGACGTGACCCGCGATTAACTGGCCGGCCTTTTTGGCAGCAGTGACTCCGGCATCTACGGATGCCTGAACCGCTCCTATTTCTCCGCGCACCATAATTGTGACGTATCCGCCGCCGATTTCCTCCTGACAGGCGATGCTGACGTTGGCAACTTTGGTCATTGCATCCGCCGCCTCTACAGAGGCAACCAGCCCGATGGTTTCGACCATGCCAAGTGCCGATTTTTGCAGTTTTTGTTTTTCCATTACGATTCTCCTAGTGGTTAGTTGATTGAATTTTTTAGCTTAGTGAAAAAAATCCCGGCGTTTATCGTCAGATTTATAATGGCTTGGAAGCTGGGAAGCCAGGAGGCTTGACGGCCCATTGAATTGAAGGCTTTGACCTCCCAGCTTTTTAGCTTCCGAGCTTCCCGGCCTCAATAATTGAGAACCTGATTGGCTGTCGTGAGGCCCGAGTTCAAATCGACCCGGTGTCCGAGTCCGGCCAATGCATTGCCGGCAGCTGTCAATAACTGAATAACCCTGGCTGTCGAGTATCCTGCGATCTGAGCTGGGTCGAGATAAATCGCTTCATGATTGACCTTGCCGAAAGCATTGCTCGGCCCGAATATCCGTTCGATGGCAGCGACGAGATCATCGGCATTGATGCCTTGCGGGACATAAATGGCCGTTTTCGTTCCCTGGCAGAAATGCCCGCGAGCATCACAGCCGGGACAATCGGTTCCATCCGTGGTGAGCAGCAAATCCATCTCGCTGATGCCCCAACGGATTGCTTTGGCAGCAATATCGAAGTCGGTACTATTCCCGGTCGGCGATCGGTAATCAGGCTGGGGCGCTCCCCAGAGCCGGGAAATTGTGGATCTGATTTCCATCGCCGATGCAACCGGGTCTTTAGCGGCATGGATTGCCCGTCCGGTAATCAGGGCCGTCACCGGAATGCTTTGAAAAAACGGAATGGATTCAAGTGTCAGGCCACCGGTGACCGTAACCTTGAAGCCCATATCAATTAAGCGCTGAATGGTGTCCAGATCATCTTGAGACCATTGACGGTTAGAGGCCTCTTCATCCCAACCGCGATGGTAAACCATCCACTCTATTCCGACCTGCCGCCATTCTTTGGCATAGGCAATAATATCCCTGACGCCGGTAAGTTCCATTAGTATTTCTTTGCCGAACTCGTTGGCGGTTTTGAGGGCGGACTCGACCGTGGCCATGGGGGCACCTCCGATCACCGTCATCAGGTCTGCGCCGGCTTCAAAGGCCATTTTGGCCTCCAGCCAGCCGACATCCGGTGTTTTGAAGTCGGCCAGAATCAGGTTGTCCGGACAGACTTCGCGGATGGCTCTAATGGCCTCCAGCCCGGCTGCTTTGCAAAGAGGCGTACCGATTTCAAAAATGTCGACATGCGGCGCCGTTTTTGACGCAACGGCGATGGCCGGGGGCAGGGTGATGAAATCTAACGCAAATTGTAACATTGGAATTGTGCTCATTTGACGATATCCTTTTTGCTGATACTAGTTGTTTGCTTTAAAGTTGCATCCCGATGGGATTGTAATAGGCGCCAAGGGCATAAGCGGTGGTCTTTAAATTGCGCTTTAGCGGTTTGCCCAACTTAAACAAAACGCCCAGATATAATAAATCCACTAAGTACAGTTGGCAGACTTTGGCGTCGATAGCTCCGCCATACAGTGGTGTGTCTTTGTATTCAAGCGGTGTGGCCAGGCATATTTTGGAAGCCCGGGCCAAGGCCGATTCGCGATCACTGGTCATGCCGATGGTTAGTGCGCCTTTTTTAGCAGCTATCTTAGCGGCATCGACGACGTGCTTGGTGATGCCGGTGTTGGAAACACCGAGCGCGACCATTTTTGGTTTGAGCATTGACGCCGAAACGGTTTGCATATAGCCGTCGGTGTAAACCACACAATTGAGACCGGCTTTGGTAAACAGATGGTGCGCTGCATGGGCAATGACCGCCGATCCGCCAATGCCGTATAAGAAGATTTGCCTGGCATTCGCAATGGCATTGATCGCATTGTCCATATCTTCGACATTCAAGCTTTGCTGGGTCTTGGCAATGGAGCCGGACAGGGATTCGGCCAGTTTGCGGCCGATTTCGGGAGTGGCGTCTCCCTCATGAATAGCCGGTGGTATGTTTTTAAATTCATCCACCGTATTTGAGGACGCCGCCATCGAGAGTTTGAGGTCTTGAAATCCCCGGAGGCCGATGACCCTGCAAAAACGACTGACTGTCGTCTCACTGACCTTCAAGCGCCGGGCCAATTCTGTTATTGAAAAATCAAGCCGTTCATGTGCGTGCTGTTGCAGGTAGTCCGCAATTTTTTTCTCTGATTTTCTCAAAGTTGAATAACTGGCTTGCAGGTTTTGGATGAAATCATTCATAATAAAAGAAAAATTTTTTCCATAAATAGGATATTAATAAATAAAGTGAGGAATTTTTTTATAATAGACGGCTAAAATCAGCCTGTCAAGAAAAAAATTTGCCTTTACGACTAATCGAAATAGATATACAGACCGAAATCGGAGAGCAACAAAAAAGCCATCAGAAATGCAGTTTCTTGATGGAGCTGTGGCGGAAGTTTCCGGAAAAATGATTGGGTATCCTCATAAAACCAGGTCTGAAAACGGCCGCTTTGGTGATTTAGCGATTCTGCAAAAAGCTCTCTGTGCGGCTTGCCCGATCGAACCGCATCGATCAAACCTGCGCTGTCCCGATGTGCAAAGCGCTCCTGCCACTCGCTGAGAAGCTGGGAGGCTTCCCGGTGCCATAGCCCCAAGTCGGAATAAAAAGAATCGTAAAGGCCTAGCAGGCGTGTTACAGATAAAGACAACTCGTCTTTGGCCTGGGGCGGGATGTCAAGGAGATATTTACCAAGCAGCACTTTGTAGTATTGCTGATTTCCCCACAGGGATAGGGCTCTGGCTCCTTCAATGAGCTCATACGGATTTTTCGATTCTAAAAAGTGCTTTTCGACCATGCTTAAAGTACTGCGCTCGTCAAGCTCCACAAGCGCGTGAATAGCCGCACCGCTCAACATAAAATCATCGCTGCCCAATGCATTGCACAACAGCGGAACGGCTGCAGTCACCTTCCAGTGCCCCAACCAGTAGGCTGCAAGATGGGCCGTGGTGAATTGATTAACCTGAAGGTCCTTTTGTAAAATAGCAATTAATTCTTCGCTGGGCTGAGCACGGACGAGGGCGTTCATGGCCTTTTGGCGAATAAAGATACTAGGTGAATTTAAATAGCGCTCCAAGTCTGCCTGGTAAATCCGCGAGCCGGATTGCATCAAGGCCTGCAGCGCCCTGGACTCTTCATCTTCCCGTTGAACCGTCAGTGCCCGTTTGACGGCATGAATAGCTCGCCAGTCCCATGGAGAAAATAAGGCACTAAGTGAATTCCGGATTCCTTGGGATTTTAGAGGAGATATCTTAAAAAAAATTACATTGCGGGCAATTAAGAGTATCACCAGCCCGCAATAGAACCAACGGAAATGCCGCAGCGGATCGGCGGCTATAGGCCCTGAAAGTTTGATCTCTTCGAGCATCCAGCCACCCAGACTCAGTGCCAAACCGGCTGAGATGCCCCCCAGCGCCCGGGTTACGATCCCTTGGGCCAGTTGATTCTCCCTGTGAGAGATACTGATGAAATAATGCTGCATGGCGGCATGCAGTGCTATAGACACATATCCGTTTACAAAGAAAAGAATGGCGATTAAAAACGCATTAAACTCCACGGGTAGCAGGATCACCAAGATTACCCCACCAAGATCTATAAAACCGGTGATTACCAGCAGTGGACGGGACCCTACCCGATCTAAAAAGACACTGTAAGTGTAGGAGGCGATGATACCACCCACTGTGGCGACCAAAAAGAATAACATCACCTTTTGGTCGGTCAAGCCATATCCTTGTTTAGCGATCAGAATTCCAAAAGCGTAGGTTAAGCCTTGGGTCACCGGTATTCCGATCATCATGGCCATAAACCATTGCCGACCCCTGGTGGCAAGGCTCCATTTGAGTTCCTGCCATAGCTTAAAAGGAGGGGTGTTATGAAAAATGCCGGCTTCCGGTACCCGCCATATCGCGTTGGCCGCCACCAAACCGCAGACCATTCCGAAAGCAAGCAGGATTTGATACCGGTAGACAGGGGCCGTAGCGCCCAGAAAGACAGCCATGACGATGGTCATCAGAATCGATCCAAACTGAGCGATTTTCGAGGAGTTTGAAATCAATTCCCCCCGGTCCTGGGCGGTGGTCAACTCAGTGATGATTCCGGTAAAGGCCATCAATCCGGCCGCACGGCCCGTCATAAATCCAAGAGACCCTAAAAACATGAACCACAACGATAGGTTACCGTCAAGTTTCAGAGACCAGGGAGCCACAATCATAAATGCGGCCGAACAACTGCGCAGAGCCCAGAATAATCCGGCGGTACCGGTAACACCCCGTTTGGGAACCGTGTAATAACCAAGGATCATGGCAGGCAGCGTGATATACTGCAAAGAGGCGACAATACCTACCCATGTCTCGGTGGCGCCTAAACGGAGCAACAGAAGTATCACCACGCCTTCCGCCAGCGACGCCCATGAAAAGGCGTTGAAAAAAGCGAAAATATAGTAGTAATGTTTTCCCTTGGCTCGCTGTTTAAGCGTCAAAGAGGGGATCTTTGGGACGTCAGTCGACACTATTGAGATACCTCGTATTTAGGTAGCGTCTGCAAGGCAACGAAGATTTGAGGCGCGGGCGCAGTAGATCAAATATGCCACCGTATTTTTGATTACAACTGACATCTGCTAGGGTCGTAAGCTGTTAAATGATTTGATGGCACCAAAAGCGGTGGCCACTGACAGACCCGAACCGCACTTCATGCGGGTCCAGTCCTGGTGGGCCAGAATGATGCCGGCGGCAAAAAGTTTTTCAAACGCCGGCCGCCCGTCGGCGTCCAGCGGCCGCAACATGGCGTCGGTTTCCAGACCGGCCCGGTTGACGGCATGGCCGCCGGGCTCAAATAAGTCGTCAGCGTGCCAGAGTTCTCTATTCTCGGGTTGAAATACCGGCAGATCAAAAATGGACTCCTTCACGGTAGTGTGATCGGATTGCAGCCCACCGCCTAAAAACCGGCCGGTTGCCAGCAGGACCGCATCGGCCCTGATGATAGCCTCATGTTCGGTTCGGCCGATGTCCAGCAAAAAATCGCCTTCTGATGTCGGTGTTGCTTTTAAGACTTGCTTTTGAAACAGGCAGTGCACTTTATGGGTCGGCAAAAACCGGAGAAAAGCTTCCTTGAGGCGCATCCCCGGAATGGATGGCGGCATGGCCGGTATTTCAAAAACGGGTTTTTCCAGCAGTTCACCGAGTTCGTCGATAACCCGGTCGGGCTGGTGTACCCCCAGCACCGCCGGCAGGCCCACAAATTCTATATCCTTGACATGGGGTTTGATTCGCCCGGCCAATTTTTGACGATATTCCGAAATTTCCAAATCATTGGCCAGCGGTATCGGGTTTATCTCATGGACCTGATTGCCGTAAATAGATGGAATGCTCACGGTTTTCAGTCCCGGCCATTCTGCTTTCATTCGCTCGGCCAGCAGGCGGGCGCTAAAGCCTTTAAGCCCCTTAAAATCAACAATCAAGCAGGGGACTTTGCGGGAATAAGCCGTAACACCCGGCCACATGGTCTGGGGAACGCCATGGGTTGTCTTGACGGCGCCGAAAGCGGTGATCAAATTAGAATTTTGATCATCTTGAGAACAATAGGGCAGGCCGGCATCATCTAAAAAGGCGTAAAACTCCTTTAGCGCGGCCTTGATATCCTCCTTGCATAATCGTGCATACGGATGACCGGGGATATCTTCGGCAACCGCTTCAATTGCCGCCCAGGGATTCCGCCAGGTTTTTCCATTGCCGATCGGGTGGACCCCCATTAGATCAATCAGGCCGCCGGTAAACCAGGACTCGCCCAATGATCCCACAATTGCAGTTGGTATTCCGCGGTTGGCCGCAAACACGGCCGCTGCCATTCCAGCCATCCCCGTGCCGATGATAACGAGGTCATATTTTTGGTTGGGTGTGTCAGTCATTTTGGGCATCTCTTGTGTCTGTTCGATAAAGTCCTTATCACGCTTTTTTTTGACAACATGTTGTCAGAAAATTGAGGTTTCAGGTGTCGGGTGTCAGTAATAAAAAATTCCAAATAACAAAACACAAATAAGATTGAGTGTAGCGAAACCACCCTTCGTCATTCTGCGGTTCGATATTCGTTATTCTGCGGTTCGCTGTTCAGCCCACCTGCTTGTCCCTATTTCAGAGTTCGAGATCAAACAACCCGCAATACATCGCCTCCTGCAGTTCTGCCTGCTTGAGTTGCTCGCCAAAGAGTACCGCACGCTGTCCGTTCCAGCGCGTATTGGAAAAATGCTTCAGGTCGGCGATGCCCTGATCCTGTTGGAAGGCGCCCCGGTCATATAAATGGGCGGTCAGGCGCAGTCCGCAATAGGTTCCCTGGCAGGCGCCTTTGCCGATCCGGCTGCGGGCGCCGATATTGTGAAGCAAAACGGAATCCTTTTGAAACGCGGAATTATCAAGAATGGATTGGACCGCACTCTTGGGCACCATTTCACATTCACACAGGATAATGTCATCGGGTTGCTGTTTTTCCAACCAGGTTTTGGGGGCTATCCCCGGTTCGGTCCATTCACAGTTCAATGTGGACGGCAGGGGTTCATGTCGTGTACGACCGGGAGCGTCGATTTTCAGGCGGATGCAAACCTGATCGGAAACCCGCTCGGCCATCAGCCGAAAGATTGACAGTTTGCCGCCGGCAATGGTTTGAAAGTTATCTGTCCCATCGGCGCTGTGATCTATGAGATCAAATCCCCGGCTGATTTTGCGATCGTCGGTTGTGCCCTCGGCTTTTTTCTTGGCGATAAGCGGCCGGACACCCGAAAAAGCCCGAATAAAGCGGCTATGATTTAAAGACGGAACGATGGGTACGCCCTGGTTGATGATGTGACCGATTTCGTCAACGGTTGGCCTGATATCATCAGGTGACGTCAGGCGAACAGATGAAGGCCCGAGAATGGAAACGGTCCCGCCGGGACACAACACATCTCCGTCCGAAGGAGGGCGCAATCTCAGCAACATATGATGCGCCAGTCTTGAATGTGTGACGAGTAAAGTGCCCTTGGAGTAAAGAATTTCAATTGAGGCATTGGCCAGGGACGCCACCTGCCCGACCCAGGCGCCGGCAGCATTGACGATCTCTTCGGCTTCGATGGTTTGTTTCCGGCCCGTTAATACGTCTCTAACCTGCACGGATTGAATCTTGTGATTACCGATTTCAAACCCTTTGACCTCGGTGTAGGGCAAGAAACCATGTCCGCACTTTGTGGCGTAAGCAAGATTTTCGTGGGAAACGCGAAATGGGTCGATGCTGGAATCTTCTGTGCGGTAAGCTGCGATAATGTCTTTTGAGAGCGCCGGCTCCATCTCCAGGACATCTTTGATGTCCAGTGGGTCGCAGGGGACGCCGCACTTTGCGCACAGGAGCGGAAAATCAGCCAGGTAGTTCTCATCATCTTCTTTGACGGCCACATAAAAACCGCCGGTGTTTTCAATGCAGTGCGGGGCCAATTTTTTAAGCAGTGCATTTTCTTCCCTACATTCGCGCGATGATTCCGGATCGCTGGCAATATAGCGTGCTCCGGAATGCAGGACCCCGTGATTGGCGCCCGATGCCCCGGCATTGATGTGGCTGCGATCAATTAAAATGCTATGGACACCGCGCAGCGCCAGATCACGCGCAATCGCCGTGCCGGTAATTCCGCCGCCGATAATCAGAACCTGGGTTTTTAAAGTCATATCTCTTTCCTGCGTACATAGATTCATCATTACACCCTGTTGACGGGTGGTATTTGACGTGTTCGTCAACTTGTAATGACAACAATAGGAAATTCGATGGGCGATGTCAAGCCAAATTATGCCAACTTGATTGATACAATTATATTTTTTTTGCCAGTTCAAATGTGTTCAAGAGCGGTAAAGTATAGCCAAAAGAATGATCATAAATAAGAGCTCATCCCGCCGAACAAAAAAAATAAAAAAACACTTGACATTTAAATAGGCTGTCTTGTAATTACAAGTTAGCGTGAATTGCATGCTGAAAAAAAGCAACCGACGACTTC
>JBAVYC010001023.1:0-2208 GCA_049698595.1 Desulfobacterales bacterium
GCAGTGGTCAGGTTGTAATCCGGGTTATCCTGGAACGGATAGATATAAGTCGTGTTGCGTGCCAGGTTGGCCGGCTGCCACTGGTTGGTGTCCCCACCCATGAACCCGTAAAAATAATCAAAGCCCATGCCGATCGGCCACTGGTCGAACGGCCCGACCGCTGAGGTCTGGAAAGCCGGCGTGTTGTGGTTCTTGCCGAACCACGATGTCACGTAACCATTGCCCTTCATGATCCTGCCGATGGTCGCTTTGTCCCGGGTCATGATGCTGTTATAGCCGGGGAAGCCGGTCGCAGTTTCGGACACGGTTCCGAAGCCCATCTGGTGGTGGTTTCGCCCTGTAATGAGCGCCGCTCGCGTCGGCGAGCACACCGCTGTCGAATGGAAGTTCGTGTAGCGCAGCCCTTCGTTTGCGATTCGATCCAGCGCCGGGCTGGGAATGACGCCACCGAAGGTACTTGGCACGCCATAGCCGGAGTCGTCGGTCATGATCAGCAGCACGTTAGGGGCGCCCTTGGGCGGCACGACGCGGGGCGGCCAGTAGGGCTTGGACTGCAAGACGTTTCGTTCAATCTTGCCGCCGAATTTCTCGTCCGGCATCGGCGGGAGCTGGTTACCATTGATGGTCGTGGTGGCGCTCGGTGAGCCTGGCACGCCGGTGATTTGCTCAGCCATGGCCGGCAAGGCTGTCAGCCCGGAAGATACCGCAGCGACAATCACTGCCACCGCAAGCAAAAGCCTAAGGTCCGTTTTCATGATTACTTCTCCTAATGTCTGTTTTCGTCATAAGAAGCACGGTTAGACAATCATCCGACCTGATGTGACGTCTTAAACCATGTCGCCACTCCAAATACCCTGAAACCTTGGCACATTGCCCTCCATCCCCTCTTTAGTAGGCATTGCGCTAACCTTTGCAATCCCGAAATCACGACGCCCCGTTTGCATCCGGTGAAATGTATTTATGGCCCTGGCGTACTTTGCGAATGGCCGGAATCAAATCGATCACCATTCTCCACTTCAAAACAAAGCCTTCAATCCCTGATGCCATCACGTCGTCAACCACTGATCTTTCATCATGGATGCTCAGGATAATGACCTTTATTTGGGGAAAATTTTCCTTGAGCTCCCTTGCAATGTTTGTTTTCGTTGAAACTGGGAGCGAGAGATCTGCCACCACCACATCGGGATTGAAATGCTCCAAGGCGTGCCTGAGCGAAATCTCGTCGGCTACCATCAAAACCGTCTCGACCTCAGCTTCAAGAAGACGACGAATCCCTCCCAGCACATTTGTTTGCTTATCGGCGAGAATCACACGCCCTTGTCGCATGGTTATTCCTTTCGGCTTCTTCTTCGATGAGTGCCTATAATAGCTTCAGGAATTATTTGGGGGTAACAATCCACCTGTCACCAGACAACCTCCGAAACAAATTTCATCGAGGTCTCAAAGGATCTGTGCAAACCGAGTCGATCAATTTAAAGCTTTGGGGTCCAGCGTAGCGAGAAGGGTGTAATAAAACAACTGGGAAAATTACCAGTTTTGGAGAGAAAATTTACTTATCTGTTACCAGGAAAATTGGAGCGTTATACGGAGATGAGGCCGTGTTTTATGGCGTAGCGCACTAATTCGGCACTGGTCTTAATATTGAGTTGTCCCATCATCTTATATTTGTGAAATTCAACAGTCTTAGTTGAAATATTCAAAATAGACGCGATTTCTTTAGCAGTCTTCCCCTCAGCCAAGGGTTGTAAAATCTCCCGCTGCCGTGGGCTTATTTTCTTAAATAAATTCTTTTCCGGTGCCCCCCCCTTTTGATAGGTGCGGATGAGGTCTCCTGCAATCAGGGGGGTCACATAGGTTCGTCCTTTGATTGCTTCATGGATCGCTCTGATCAATTCGGAGGAGGCCGAGTGTTTCAAGACGAAACCTGAAGCACCGGCCTCGAAGGCATTCGCCGCATAGGTTACGTCTGGATGCATGGTTAGAAACACAATTTTAATATTTTTATCGGTTTTTTTAATCTGTCGGGCCGCTTCAATCCCATTAAGCTGGGGCATCGAGATATCCGCAACGATCACATCAGGATAGAGTGTGGAAGCTTGTTCCACGAGGGCTCGTCCATCTTCCACGCTTCCTACAATTTCGAACTCACCTTTTAGAAGGTTCTTCAGACCCTCGATTATGATTTTATGATCATCAGCTAAAAGAACG
>JBAVYC010001024.1:0-15306 GCA_049698595.1 Desulfobacterales bacterium
CGGCTAGGCTGACTTAAAATTCCAATTTTCAAGCACCAAATTCCAAATAAATCCCAAATCTCAAAACCCAATGACCAAATAATCCGTTGGGATCGGCTTAGGTGACATCTTTTTGCGAGAAGCCTCACTGCTTCGATAAATTAAACGGTTCATTTTACATTGTCATGGACATGTTTGGGGTTTTGAATTTTGGTCATTGGAATTTGCTTGTGATTTGCTATTTGGAATTTGTATTACCCCATTACCCGATTTAAACTTTCTGACAATTTGAACAGATATGTGTACTTCTTTGCCCGACGATGAGCCGCTCAATGGGTGATTTGCAGCGGTGGCAGGGCAGATCCGTCCGACGAAATACCTTTAATAAATCCTTGTTACGGCCCCGGCGATTGGCAACCGAATAAAAATTGGCCCTGCCGGTTCCCAGAGTGGTGCCGAGATTTTTCAGACCCCGTTTTAAAACCCGGCGTATGGTGCGATGCAGCGCCTTAATTTCCGATGGCGAAAGGGTGGCGGCCGGACGGCAGGGATGCAGTTTGGCCGCCCACAGGGCCTCATCGACATAAATATTGCCGAGTCCGGCGATAAACGACTGGTCCAGCAGCAAGGGCTTTAATATCCGTTTGCGCTGATTCAAACCTTCGGCCAGGATTTTGGCGGTAAATCCGGATGCCAGGGGTTCGGGTCCCAGGCGGTCTAAAATCCGGGCGGGATCTTTAATCAGGTGCAAACGGCCAAATTTGCGCGTATCATGAAACCGCAGTTGCCGGCCGTCATCGAAACCGAGAATGACGTGCTCATGTTTGCTGCGGGGGGTATCCGCTGAAACCAGATGAAGACGCCCGGACATTCGGAGATGCAACAGCATCGTATGGCCATCGGCAACATCAAAAACCAGATATTTTCCCCGTCGCCGGATCGCAGTAAATTTTTGACCTTTTATCTGCCGGCAAAATAATCTCGGGGAAGGCTCAGCAACAGTGCGTCGCCAGTACACCCTGGCGGCAATGATTGGGATACCGATTAAATTGGCGACCTTCAGATCGTTGACAACGGTTTGAACTTCAGGCAATTCAGGCATGTTTCTCCAGATGACAGAAGGCAGATGACGGAAGACAGAATACAGAGAACAGATGACAGAATACAGATGGCAGAAGACAGATGACGGATGCCGAATAACAAATGCGTTTTTCAGCTGATTTGGTAATTATTTAAGTTGTTTAAAATCTGAATTCTTCATCGCTAACATACATCAACAGTAACCGTTCACAGGTTTAGGGTTCAACGTTCAAGGTTAAGGACAAAGAAGGCATTAGAGATCCGAAGTCCTCTGACTTCTGACCTCTGATCTCTGACTTCTATCCTCTGGCAATTTTACATTGACAACACCGCACCATCTACCTATAAAGTGCCCCATTATGACAGACATTTTTTTTTCGTCAAATATAATCATGAACAACCCAACGCATAAGGAGTGAATATGGATTTTAGTCTTTCTACGGATCATGAGATTTTACGGGATTCGGTGCGCAGTTTTGCTGAAAAAGAGATCAAGCCGGTGGCTCGGGAACTGGACGAAAAAGAAGAGTTTTCCTATGAAACCATGCAAAAAATGGCAGAGCTGGGTCTTTTCGGTGTCTTTGTTTCCGAGCAATACGGCGGGCAGGCCATGGATTACCTGTCCTACATCATTGCCGTGGAAGAAATTGCCCGGGTCGATGGCTCCCATGCAGCCACCGTGGCGGCGGAAAACTCTTTGGGTATCGGGCCGCTGTACTATTTCGGCAATGAAAATCAAAAGAAAAAGTACCTACCGAAACTCTGCAGCGGTGAAGCCCTCTGGGGTTTTGGCTTAACCGAAGCCAATGCCGGCTCGGATGCAGCCAACAGCGCGACCAACGCGGTATTGGACGGTGATGAATGGGTAATTAACGGGAGTAAGATTTTTATCACCAATGCTTCCACTGACATTACATCGGGTGTTACGGTCATGGCCCGCACCGGCGCCCTTGATGATGGACGCCCCGAGCTTTCCTGCATTATCGTCGAAGCGGGGACGCCCGGATATACCGCTAAGGTGATGCACGATAAAATGATGTGGCGGTCCTCCAATACCAGTGAGCTTTATTTTGAAGATTGCCGGGTTCCCAAAGAAAACCTCCTGGGTGCCAGAGGACACGGATTTCACCAGATGATGCAAACCTTGGATGGTGGGCGCCTGTCCATTGGGGCCATGGGTCTGGGAGGGGCTCAGGGGTGCTTTGACATGACAATCAAATACACCAACGAACGTGAGCAGTTCGGCAGACCCATCGCAACCTTTCAGGCCAACGCGTTTAAACTGGCCGACATGGCCATGGAGATCGAGTGTGCCCGGCTTCTGCTTTATAAAGCCTGCTGGTTGCGGGACAACGATCTGCCCTTTTCCAAGGAAGCCGCCATGGGCAAACTTTATTGCTCTGAACTTATGTATCGGTGTGCCAATCATGCCGTTCAGCTTCACGGGGGATACGGATTGATGAAAGAATATGATGTCGAGCGTTTTTATCGGGACCAGAAACTGCTTGATATCGGAGAAGGTACCTCCGAGGTTCAGCGGGTTGTTATTGCACGGCATATCGGGGCCAGATGCTTGTAACCCACCCAGATATACCGGAAATAACAAATTACAAGCACCATCAGGTATAAAGGCCTGAGTGGTCGAAAAAAAATATTGGCAAGAATCGCAAGGAGACAAAATGGAAGAAAAAGGTCGTAAGCATATCTTGAATGTTGATTTTTTTGAAGGTCTGACCGGTGATATCAAGGCCGAACCCGCAAGAGGCCTGGAAAACATCGGCCAGCGGATTCGAAAAATACGGGAAGAAAAAGGACTTTCCCTGGAAGAACTCGCCCAGTTGACCGGTTTTGACGTTCATTTTTTATCGAACCTGGAGAAAAATGAGGCCCAACCCCAGCTTGGTACCGTGATCAAATTATCCAAAGCCCTGGATAGTGCCTTTGGGAGGCTGGTTTCGGGAGTGGGTGATAAACTCTATTCGATCACCCGAAAAAATGAACGCCGCACCGTATCCCGTTCCACCTCCCATGAAGGTCAAAAACAGGTTTATATTTACAAAAGCCTTGCCCCCGACGTCAAAGGCCGCCACATGGAGGCCCTGATCGTCCAGCTTGAAGAGGACCCCGAAAATGAGGTTTCGGTGCACGCGGGGGAAGAATTTATTTTCGTTCTGGACGGGGTGGTCGCGATGGGGATCGGAGAGGACCGTTTTGAACTGGAACCCGGCGACAGCATCTATTACCTGTCCACGACGCCGCATCACATCGCGGCCAAGAGCGGTAAGGCCACTATTCTGGCTGTTTTATACGAAGGTTGACCTCGCTGGTATATTGTCATGGGGCTTAGAGTCATTATCTGACAACATTTGTGGCAGAACTTCGAACTCGCAAACCAGGGGGGTGTGATCGGAGAATTTGACCTGGGGGATTTGAAAATCGTTGATTTTTATTTGCGGACTATGGAAGATGTAATCCAGTTGTCGGCGCGGCGCCCGGCTGGGGTGTGAGGGCTGACCGTTGCCGTTGGCATTTTTCAACCCGGTGGCCGCCAGAAACAATTGCAATTCCCGGGCACCCCAAAAGACGTTAAAATCGCCGGCCACAATGACCGGCTTTTTTTCCTTGTTTATCATGGTATGCAGATCCTGCAGCTGATATTGGCGGTGACGGTATTTTATGGACAAATGTACCAGAAAAACCGAAAAATCCGCCAGCTCCAGTTCAATCACAAGCCGTTTGACGCCTTCGCGAAAATAATGAAACTTCTGGGAAACAATCTCCTGGTTGGTCAACATCGCGTTGCCCTGTTTGTTCAGCAGGGGCACCCTGCGGGCCATGGATGATGCGGGATATTTGGACTGATAGATATGATCGTGCTGCAATTCCCAGGCAATACCCTCGGCCTGGTTGTTTTTTTCAGAGCGAAAAGAGCCGCTGTCCACCTCGATCAACCCCATAATATCCGGGTTTACCGATTTTATAAAGTCCACGATCTTTTTTAAATTGCCGTTGGTTTTTTTAAAATAGCCGCTGTAAGGTACTGGAAGATGGAAATGCCTCCCTATTCCTGCTGCATACCGTATATTGTATAGAAGAAATCGCATATATTTGTCATCTGCCTTCTCGGATTTTTTATGATTACTCCAATAAGTATAACCTTTTTCAGAATAATGTAAAGATTTGGATCCCACCGACGACCGAATATATTTAAAGGACTGGATTGCTGGTTTGTTAAGTAGCTGTAAATATGAGCTAAGGGCTCACCCAGCGATTTTTAAAAAAATTGCCGGTAAACTTGTTCCGGGACGGCCGATTAATCTTAATTCAGGCCAGACCGGTCTCAGGCCCTTATCGCGGTTTCTCTGACAACTTGTTGCCAGAAAATTGAGGCTTCAGGTTTCAGGTGTCGGGTGTCAGGGAAAGGAGAAGTTAAATACTGAAACCTGACACCCAACACCAAGTTTAATCAATAAGCATAATGATCGGATCGGGTTAACACCCAATTGAGCATTGCTCGGGTTGCGAGTAACGGGAAACGAATTACGGGTTTCTGGCTAAAAGAGCAGAGCGCATAGCGCGCAGTTTGGCAATTCGATGACGAAGCCTTAAATCTGAAATCCAATATCGAATATTTCCGACTTCCGTATTCTTCATTCCCTGGCCCAGACCGATTGAGCGGCGATCATTTTTTACAACACCTTAATGTGATCATTTAACGAATGCATTCTAAACAAACACTCTCCATGGTGCAAGATCTGCGAGCCGGGGCCAGGGCGGGCCGAATTCAAAACTATCTGCCCTCTGTATTTCTGTATTCTACATTATGCCAGGTGAATTACCATCAATCCGCCATTCATGCGTTTGACGAGCAGATTAATTCCCTTTTCTTTCTTATGTTGATCGATCAAGTTTTTGAAATCTTTCACCGATGCAACATTTTGACGGTTGACCTCGATGATGAGATCACCCTGCTGAATACCGGCTGCCTGGGCCTTACTGTTGGGCTCGACAGCGACCACGATGACACCCGCCGTTTCTTTGATATTATAGCGTTGGGCGACTTGCGGGGTTAATTCCGTAACCTCAAATCCATATTCACCCTCTTTTTCCTGCCGCTGATGATCGGAAGCAGCAGCCATGGTCAACGGTCTTTTCCCGACTTTAACCTTTAGGGTTTTTAGGCGACCGTCGCGTAAAACCGTTACCCTGGCCGTATCGCCGACACCCAGTTTGGCCGCCAGGTTGGTCAGGTCCCGGCTGGTGGTTATCTTTTTATCGCCGACTTTCGTTATGATATCGTTGGGTTGAATCCCGGCCTGATCTGCGGGATCACCGGGAACGACACTGGCTACCAGCACGCCGCTTTTGTCTTGCACACCATAATATTCCGCCAGGTTGCCTTTAAGATCCTGAATGGTAACCCCCAGCCAGCCGCGGGTAACCTCACCGCCGGTTTTCAACTGGGCGATGATATCTTTGGCCTGATCGATGGGAATGGCAAAGCCGATTCCATTGCCGCCGGCGATGATCATGGTATTGATGCCGACGATTTCCCCCCTCATATTGATCAGGGGGCCGCCGCTGTTGCCCGGGTTTATGGAGGCATCAGTCTGAATGAAATCGTCATATGGACCGGAGCCGATCACCCGTCCCTTGGCACTGACGATACCGGCGGTCACGGTGTGCTCCAACCCGAAGGGACTCCCGATGGCGGCGACCCACTCGCCCACTCTCAATTTTTCGGAACTTCCCATGGGCACCGTGGGCAGGTTGACTTTGGCCGCAACCTTGATCAGGGCGATATCCGTTACCGGATCACGTCCGACGATTTTGGCATCGTATTCGGTATCGTCTTTGAGGATGACTTTGATCGTGTCAGCGCCCGCCACCACATGGTTGTTGGTGACAATATAGCCGCTTTTATCGATGATGAACCCTGAGCCCTGACCGGGTTGCTTGAAATCCGGCTGACGCTGCTGTCCGAAATTACGGCCGAAAAATTCTTTGAACTGCTCGTTGTCACCAAATGGATTTTGTTTGAACTGCGGGAGGACCGGTCCGCCCCCTTTGACGGTCTTCTCCACCCGAATGTGAACCACCGCCGGGCTGACGGTGTCGGCCAGAGAACTGAAATTTTGCGGCACCATTTGTACCGGGGCATTTTTGGCTGCCGATGCCATTGGCAGGCCGGAACCCAGCATCAACCCGACCATTACCATTACCACGATGTACCTTGTAAACGTGAATGTCTGTTTCATTTTTTTTCTCCCTGTTTTAGATTTGACCGCAATTGGCCTTTGATTGAACTTAATATAAAGCAAAAAATTAACCTCAAGATGACGGCAAGATGACCAAAATGTTATGTTTATCGAATCATCTCCAAGTTTCCGGTTTTTCGGATTAGGCTTCCATAAAACATTGCAGTTGGTGCTTTATCTTGGGATTGCGCAACTTTCGCAACGCCCTGGCTTCAATCTGTCTGATCCTCTCACTCGTTAACGAAAAATTACGGCTGATTTGATCCAGCGTATGTTCGTCTTTCTCACCGATGCCAAACCGCAGGCGCAGCACTCTTTCTTCCCGCGGTGTCAGCGTGGCAATCATCTTGCGAACGTGTCCGACCAAGGTTTGATTTGCCACGGTGTCAAATACCCCGGGGACGGTTTCATCTTCGATAAAATCAAGCAGGTAACTGTCATTGTTGCCCTTAACAGGCGAATGCAGTGAAACGGGTTCGCCGGTGAAATCAGGCAGTCTGCGAATTATATTGCGGGATATTTCCATCTCTTGTGCAATATCCTCCAGCTTAGTCTGCCGGCCTTGTTTCGTTGATATGCTCCGCTGGGTACGCTTGAGCTTATTTATCGTTTCAGTCAAATGGACCGGAAACCGAATCATCTGAGATTTGTTGGTAATCGCCCGTAAAATGGCCTGCCTGATCCACCAGACAGCATGGGTACTGAACCTGCATTCCCGGTGATAGTCGAACTTGTTGACCGCTTTGATCAAGCCGATGTTTCCCTCCTGGATCAGATCGAGCAGATGCAGATTGCATTTGTTGTATTTGATGGCAACCTTGACGACCAGACGCAAATTGGCTTTGATCAATTCATTCTTGGCGATATGCACTTTGGATCGGCTTTTATTGATACGTTCCAGGATTCGTTCTATTACGCGGGTATCCGTTCCGGGGACATTTTCCTTTTGGCGGATTTTTTCTTCAATGACGTCGATGATCTCGGACTCGAGATGCCAGCTGCGCAAGCGGTGATAGATTTTGTCCGCACCGCGGACAATATGCCCATAAATGTGCTGACTTTCAGCGGATGTCGATGAAAGAGAAAGCAGACTGGCGCGATGAAGTGTGTTTTCTGCATCAATTTCTTCAATCAGTGTGATGGTTTCTAAAAAATCTTGAATTTGGGCCGTCTCGTCGCTGCCGGAATTTCTGATGCGCAGAACCCTTGAAACACGCTTTGCCTGGATTTTACCGGTTTTAATCATTTTGCCGAGATCCACTATATGTTTTACGGCAATAGAGGTCTGCAAAAGCGTCCGCAGGATCTCATGCTCAGCAGCTTCAATCGTTTTGGCGATTTTTACTTCATCTTTGCGGCTTAGCAGCGCATGAAGCCCTATGCGACGAAAATACATGGTGACCGCACGGCTTGTTGAATCCCCATCAGGAAAATCAGTTGCATGATCCTTGGGTAGGGATGGGTGTTCGCATTCGACAAAATTGAATTCATTGCAATTATTTTTTTGAGCAAACATTTTGTCCATCTCACCGACTCCTTTTATTTCGAATGTTTTTAGGTCCGATACCAGATGTTTTGGAAGGTAACACTCGAAGTTAACTGTAAAATGACGGTAAGATGATCAAAATGTCATCTTGGGGGATGGTTTCGGGGCGGAAACAGATGGTCTCTAGCAGGTGGTTCGCGGATTGAGGATGTCGCTTTCCGAGGCGTAGGCGTCACAACCCCTACGAGCCCGCTTCTCTCCGAGGCGTAGGATCGTGCCGCTACGAGCCGGAGGCCAGCCCTTAGGCTTCATAGGCTTACAGGCCGGCTCCCGGCTCGTAGAGCCTAAGAGTCTAAAGCTCGGAGAGAGGGGAGGTTTCACTCTGCTCTCTTGCTACCAGGATTCGTTAGAGCGCCATCCGCCCCCATCCATGTCGGCCGGATTATCGCGCTCCGCAGCTCGGCGATCTTCATCGGAAATCTGTCTTTCAAGTGCAAGGTCTTGAAAGGTCTTATAAGCCTCTTCATCACCAACATAGGCGCATTTACAAATAGAGGCATCCGCATAAACATATCTCACCTTACCCCCCCAATTCTGGGCGACCAGTTTGCGCTGGGGAAGTTCTTTTAGCTGAGCAAGTTTGCTTGCGGTATCGGCCGTCTTCATCTTAAACCCGGAGGCCTTCAGCAGTCTTTCCATCTCGACCGCTTTTTGATTCCGATTCATGGCACATCCGGCAAGTGCGAGCATGAGAATCACTGAGATCAACTTGATCATGGTACTTGGAATCTTAATTTCGTCCATCTTTTTACCATCCTTTTTTTAGAATGATTCGGTGACAGTCTTGATTTCATCGGATTTAAGCATCTTGCTGATCGTATGGTATTCACGAACGGTCCCGTCATAATCATAGGTTGCTTCTATGCCGGTCATGGGAATTAAAATGAGGCGGCCATGGAAAAATGCCGAAACAATGTTGGCTGTTTCATTGATGCTAAGATCTTTTCTCAGAAAATATTTGGAGTACACATTCGGGTATCCCAGGCCCCGGGTAATTCGAAACAGTTTAAGTTGAACATTGGGGCTCAGGCATTTCCTAAGGTTGTAAGCCGTGTTGGCCGTGTTCACATCGAAACGGTGCGGGTTGGCAGATATCAGAGAGGACAGCCGAAAACCGTGCCGGCCGTATTCATCTTTTGGTCCTTTAAGCTGATATTGTGAGTCGTTGAGAAGGCGCAGAGGCTGTCTGTCAAGCTGGTCTTTTTGATCTCCCACCAGTATGGCTGGAAGAATTATAGCGGCTTCATTCTCGTACTGCCGCACCAATTTCAAGAAACGATTAATAAATTCATTGGTCGTCAGGGGCGAATCCGCCGCCACAAACAAAGCATGTTTTTCTTCTTTGCAGGCGTTGCTGGCAGCATATCCTTTGATCAAATTACCGGCGAGAGAGTTGTGTTTAACTTTTCTGGGCTTGATGCTGAAACGTCGGATAACATCATGGGGTATTTTCGAGCTCTGATTCAGTAGTCGGCAGGGTTTTTCAAAATTTTGAATAAAATCTCCCAGTCGCTGCTCAAGCAGCATCTGATGGCCGACAATTATTATTTCATCTATGGTTTTGTTCTCAAAAAGCCTTTCAAGGGTATACTGAATCAGGGGCTTGGTTTCCTGTCTGCCGTTTTTTACAGACCTAAATTCCCGCAAAGGTTTATAACCCGTCTCGATGAATTTCTCGCCGTAATGTTCCGCAACCATGCGGCCATACTTTTTCACTTCGCGTTTATTGTTATAGCCTGCCATTACAATTGCGCTTGTCATTTTTCAGATTTTCCGAAGGTATCGTAAAAATTAAATCTAGCGGGAATTCAATAAGTTATTGGCCTCCCCTCTCTCCGAGCTTTAGACTCTTAGGCTCTACGAGCCGGGAGCCGGCCTGTAAGCCTATGAAGCCTATGGGCTGGCCTCCAGCTCGTAGCGGCACGATCCTACGCCTCGGAGAGAAGCGGGCTCATATTATAGTCCTCGATGCCAATCGCTTCTTTAGGTATTATAGCTTGGATTATAGATATAAAATGGACACACTTTGAATTCGGTCTGGGTCAGCGAAGGCCGAGTATGATAAGCGGAAAAAGGCCTATTCAAAAAAAATGTTGAATCTACTTTCTTTGATGATTTTCACCCGGCATACTTTCTGTGTTTTGGCCTTATGAAATACCCCATTAAAATATGAAAATCAATTCTTTAGTGTCACGAAAATATAAAATGTATAAAAAACATTACGGTAGCCTTGAAAGTTGGTTTTTTTAGACGTATCTTTTTACGCCAATGAGACTAAACTTTTTTCGAGCCTAGCCTCGGAAAAAATTTAGCACCCTAATTGGCTAAACTATTGTATAGATTTAATAACAAATTGAAATAATTAAATAATTTACTTTAAGACGCACTCAGGAGGCACAATCGATGCGATTGCATAAAATTATTGGACTGTCTATAATCTTGTTGGTTTTCACCGGAAATGTCCATGGGACGGTGGATACGGCTTATGATCTCAACATCGACGTCAAAGGGTTTCAGCTTGAAAATGGACTGCAGGTCCTGGTGGTCGAACGACCGGCGACCCCTCAGGTGGCGTGCCGATTGGCGATTCGAGCCGGTTCTGCACTTGAGCAGGCCGGCAAAACCGGCATTGCGCATTTGCTGGAGCACATAATGTTTAAAGGCACAAAAAATTTTGGCACCCTTGATTATAAAATGGACCAGCAGTTGCAGGACCAAATTGAAGCAGCTTACCAGGCAATACTTTCCGAGCAGAACAAACGACACCCGGATTCGGAACTGATCAAAAAAAAGCAGGCTGAAATGAACGAACTGCGACTTAAAGTACAAGAAATTTATGAGCCCCAGACATTTTCATCCCAGTTGGGGAAAAACGGTACCGTCGGTGTCAATGCGTTCACGACCAAAGATCAGACCCAATATATCGCATCCGTACCGTCGGATATGCTGGAGCAGTGGTTCTCCATTGTCAGCGAACAGCTTTTTGAGCCGGCCTGGCGCGAGTTTTACGTCGAGAAAGAAGTCGTGCAACGGGAATGGGCGTTTCGCTATATCAACAGCCCCGGCGGTGCTGCCTGGCTGGATCTCAGCGCTGCGGCCTATACGGCTCACCCTTACCGCAATCCAACCATCGGCTGGAAGGCGGATATGGAAAAATATAGCACCAAAGACGCGATTGCGTTTCATCAAACCTATTATAATCCTTCAAATGCCGTTTTGGTTCTGGTGGGCGATGTTACCCTGGAAAATGCAAAGCAATTGGCTGAAGTGTATTTTCAGCGCTATCCGGCAGGGGAGCGGGCCCCGGAAAAAGTGACCCGCGAACCCGCACAACAGGGACCGCGGAAAAGCGTCCGGTATTTAAAAGGCGCCCGCACACCCCTTGTCCGAATCGGTTTCCATGCCGCCGCCATGGACACAAAAGATTTTTATGCTCTAGACGCCATGACAATGATCTTAAGCCATGGCCGCAGCGCCCGCATGACCCAGGACATCCTCTATAAAGGTCGAGCCCAGGAAGCCTGGGCCTACAATCCGGATAATCGATACGGCGGTATGATCATTTTGGGGGGCTCGCCCAACGAACCCCAAATCGTCAAAAACACGGGGGTGAGCGATGAAGAAAAGCGCCGTGCCTATCTTGAAGCCTGTGAGGAGCTGGAAGATCTGCTCCTGGCTGAAGTAGCAAAAATGAAAACCGAGCTGGTTTCAGACCGTGAGCTTCAAAGAATCAAGAAACTCAACCGGCGTGATTTTATCGACAGGATGCGCAGCAATGAGAGTCTGGCCGGGACCCTGGCGACCCTCGAGGTTCAGGTGGGCTGGCACTACCTGATGAACTACCTTGAGAAACTGGACGCCGTTACCCCCGAAGACATCCGCCGGGCCGCCAATAAATATATCCAAACGGAAAATAAAACCAGTGCCTATGTCATACCCGGCGGTCAACCGGACGGTCCCCCCGAAAGTTACTCGGAGGTACGTTCCATCACGGGCAGTGGCGCCGTCAAATCGGACCGTCCCCACGATTTCAGCAACATATCCCGATATCCGACACCGGTCGGCTGGAAACATCCGCTCTCCTTTCAGCGCCAGCCCAAAAAAATTGAATACCCCCAGGCAAAGACCATGGACATCGCAGACACCAGGGTATTTTATTTGTCGGATCACGAGCTGCCGCTGGTGGATTTGACCTTGCTGGTTAAAGCCGGCTCGGTTGATGTTGATGATTCCAGAATCGGTTTGGCAGCCTTGTTAACCGACAGCATTATTCGCGGTGGAACCGAAACCCGTTCGCCGGCCGAGCTGGCCCGGGTATTGGATGAAAACGCCATTCACCTGAGTGTTGCGGTCGGTGAGGAAGAGGCGGTCATTCGGCTTTCCGTGCTTAAAGATGATTGGCAATCCGGGCTGGCGATATTGCAGGAAATTTTAACGCGACCCGCATTTGATGCGGGTGTACTTGACGTTGTCAAGACCCAGCAATTAACCGAACTTAAACGCCAGGGAGGCAATGCCCAGGCAGTGGCGGGACGCGAGCGGGACATCTGGTATTTCAAAGGGCATCCTTATGGTCGTG
This sequence comes from Desulfobacterales bacterium, assembly GCA_049698595.1. GTDB lineage: Bacteria > Desulfobacterota > Desulfobacteria > Desulfobacterales > JAFDCJ01 > JAFDCJ01. The sequence goes on from JBAVYC010001024.1 coordinate 12,443, forward strand.
ATCCGCTGGCGGGGCTTCAGTCCATACCCTTAATTGGCCGAGAAGACCTTAAACAATTTTTAAGGGATTATTTTGTGCCTTCCAACATGGTTGCCGCCATTGCCGGTGACATTGACCAGGAAGACGTCACAGCGGGCCTTAGTCAATTTTTCGCGGCGTTGCCCCAGACCCGGGCGCCGCAACGAAATCTCGCTGATCCGGCAGAGACATCGCCGGTATTGGCGCTGATTCATAAACCCGGTCAGGTGCAGTCCCAGATTGTTTTGAGCCTGCCCAGTGTCAAGCGCACCCATCCTGATTATTGGAAAATAAGCCTTTTGATGAATATCTTTGGCGGCGGTGATTCCTTGATGTACACCCGTTTGCGGGACGATCTCGGGTTGGTGTATTCCGCCGGATTTCATCAAACCTACAAATGGAATGCAGGATTTCTGACGGGTTACATCGGCTGCAAGGGGGACAAGACTGCGGCCGCACTTGCCCAGACCATCAAGATTATGAATTCTCTGCGCCAGGATATTCCCGCAAAAGAACTCGAGCAGAAGCGACTGGACGCGCTAAACAGTTTTGTGTTTAATGTGGATACCCCGGCGGACCTGGTAAACGTGTATGGCCGCTATTATATGCGCAACGAACCCCTTGATACCCTGGATAAAATTCAGAATGCCTTTTTCGATGTCGGCCGGGAAGATCTTGGCCGGCTTGCACGGCAATATCTCGATCCGGGTAAAATCCAGATTTTCGTGGTCGGCGATAAGTTAACCCAGGTTAAAAACGATCAAGGTGATGATGCGACCCTGGAAGCAACCCTGGTGGACCTGGCCGAATCGCTCGGGCTGCCCTATCGCGAAATAGAATTGCGATGATCATATCCACCAGCCGGCCATATTTTGCGCCTTTCCCCGGATTTTTTTACCAGGCAAACCTTTGCGATATTTTTGTTATCCTCGATACCGTTCAGTTTCCCCGGGGATCCAGCTGGATCACCCGGAACCGGTTCAAAAACGACCAGGGTACCCTGTGGATGACGATACCCGTTTGGAAAAAAGGATTGGGGCTGCAACGTATCGATGAGGTGAGAATATGCCACGAAGACCGGCAAGCCCAAAAAAAAATGTTGAGCCTGAAGCAAGCCTATGCCAATGCCCCCTATTTAACCGAGCACCTGCAGTTTGCGGAAAATTTGTTTTCAACCGCATTCGATCGGCTCATCGATTTTAACATGGCGATCATCGGCCACCTGATGCTGTATCTTGGTGTAGACACCGAGATCAGACGCCTTTCCGAGCTGAATATCAAAACCGGCGGCGAAATTTTACCCGTTGAAATATGCCGATTTTTCAATGCTTCTACCTATGTGGCCCCGGCTGCAGCCGGCAAGCATCTGAATGCCGCTTTATTTGAGAAGGCCGGCATCGAGTTGCGTTATGCTCAAGCCCGATCCTGTATCTACCCGCAATTGTGGGGCGATTTTATCCCTGATCTTTCAGCCTTTGACCTCCTGTTTAATTGCGGCCCCAAAGCGCGGGAGATACTATTCTCCGCCTATCAAACTCAATCGAGCCGACCCCCTTCGGGCTTCGCTGCGCTCGGTCGGCTGGCACGGTAAATTGCAAAAAAACGCAATTTCCGCCCCCAGCCGACTGCGGCTCATCTTGCAGCCCGTTCTGCCGTATAAAACACACTTTTTTGCCCTTGACTTGACCATTTAATTTGACTACTATATCGTTGAGAATGGAGGTGGCCCTATGAAAACCATGGGAATTAGCAAATTTAAATCACATGCTTTGAAAATTTTGGACCAAGTTGCAAAAACTCAGGAAATAATTGTCATAACAAAGCGAGGTAAGCCATTAGCCCAAATAACACCGTATCGCACTTCTGATGTAAACCCCAAGCCGGGTAGACTTTCTGACGCTCTTGTTTTTGAAAAAGATGTAATTTCACCGTTGGGTGAGGAAATGTGGGATGCCTGCAAATGATATATTTGCTTGATACGCATACCTGGATCTGGTGGAACATGAACCCACAGAAGTTGTCACAAAGGGTTAAAGGGTTAATTGGCAATGCTGAGATGTATGATGAGTTACTATTATCCGCAATTTCTCCATGGGAATTCAGCAAACTCCTTGAAAAAAAGAAAGTAGGAATTTCGTGTGACCCAGAGGACTGGATAAATACTGCCCTTGATATGCCAAAACTTAGGTTAGTGCCTCTCTCTCCTGTTTTATCATACCGCTCAACTGTGCTACCGCAACCTTTCCATAATGATCTGGCTGACCAAATTATTGTGGCAACGGCAAGAGAAGAAAATGCCACGATATTGACAAAAGATGAAAAAATTCTTTCTTATGAAAATGCTCGAAGTTTTTGGTAGCCAATAATTAATTGGCAGAACAAAGCAGTTGAGCAGTCCGCGAGATTGATGCTATTTTTTTCATAACCGCTTTCTTGTATTTCTGAAGATTTTTCATTACCAGTCGTTTGACCTGAGCGGAATGTCTTGCGGTGAAAATCGCAAATTTAGGTGCGTTGCGTAAGGCTCGTCGCCGCCAGGTCAACCCCTTAGTTGCATAAACAACATGCCAAAGATTAGATAATGGTCCGCAATTATTGCCAATATCATAGCAAAATGACAAATTCTTGGATACCTCCATTGGTGAATTCGAAGGATGGGGTCGATTTTGCCATGTTGTCTCCCCTTTGGGTTTCGCTCTTCGAGCTACGTCCCAACACGTCGGGAAAGCCGGAGGACTTCAGATTCTGCGTTGCTGAGGGTTTGAAGTAAAGAACTACGACTGCACCCTCAGACGCCTTGACTCTGAAGCCCTCCGACTTTTGCAACGTTGGGGTAAACTTGAATC
>JBAVYC010001025.1:0-3240 GCA_049698595.1 Desulfobacterales bacterium
TTCTATGCGATCGAAAAGAGCTTCGCAAACAGGCCAAGAACGCCTACAATGATTATTTGTCCGAACCCATGACGGTCATCACCGCCGGCACGGCCAAGGATCGGGAAAAGCGGATTTACCTGGCCACCTACCCGGCCATGAAAAGAATCTATCAGACCTTCGATGTCGGCTTTTTCGATCTGATGATCGCCGACGAATCCCACCGCAGCATCTACAACCGCTACCGGGATATATTCCGATATTTTGACTGCCTGCAGGTAGGGCTGACCGCAACCCCGGTAGATTTTATCTCCAGGAATACCTTTAAGATGTTTGATTGTGAAGACCGGTCGCCAACGGTATATTATCCGTTGGATCAGGCGGTGGAGGAGGGATTTTTAGTCCCTTACGAAGTCTACACCCACACCACCCGCTTTCTGCGGGAGGGAATCAAGTACAAGGACCTGACGCCGGAGCAGAAACGACAGCTCGAAGAGGATGGTGAAGATCCGGAGGACTTCGACTATGAAAACCACCAGATCGACAAGCAGATTTTCAACCGCGATACCAACCGGGCCATCATCCGCAACCTGATGGAAAACGGGATACGGGACGACACCGGCCAGTATCCGGGTAAATCCATCATCTTTGCCCGCAACCACAACCACGCCGTGCTTCTGGCGGAGGTCTTCAACGAACTGTTTCCCCAGTATGGCGGCAAGTTCTGCCGTGTCATCGACACCTACGACCCGCGGGCCGAGCAGTTGATCGACGATTTTAAAAGCGCACCGGACAGTGACCCGAAAATCGCGGTGTCCGTCGATATGCTGGACACCGGAATTGATGTGCCGGAAATCGTCAATCTGGCATTCGCAAAACCGATCCGGTCCATGGTCAAGCTCGAGCAGATGATCGGCCGTGGCACCCGGCTTTGCCCAGCTTTGTTCGGTCCGGGTAAGAACAAAACTCATTTCAGGATTTTCGATCACTGGGGCAATTTCGAATTTTTCGACAAGCAATACAAAAAAGCCGAGCCGTCGGTTTCAAAATCTTTGATGCAGCAGCTGTTCGAATCCCGCCTGGATCTGGTCCGAACGGCCCTGGATCAAAGCCAACCGGCGGCATTTGACTTGGTGATCACATTGGTTAAAGAGGATCTCGACCGGCTATCGGAGGAGACCATCAGCGTGCGGGAAAAATGGCGTGAAAAACGAAGCGTTTCCAGGCCGGAGGCCCTCCACCGGTTTGATCCGGCCGTTGAGCTGACCTTGCGCAAACAGATGGCGCCCTTGATGCAGTGGGCCGATATCCGGGGTGAAATCCCGGCATACCGCTTTGATTTACTGATGACCGAGCTGCAGATCGCACTGCTGAAGAAATCGGGTCGATTTGATGACTTCAAATCGCAGCTTCTCGACCGGATCAGCCGCCTCCAAATGCATTTGAATCCGGTTCGGGATAAAGCAGAATCCATCAAATCGGTAAAAAGTGCCGAATTCTGGGCAGCGGTGACCATCGAAGATCTGGAAACCGTTCGCCGGGAGCTGCGCGGCATCATGAAATATATGACCAAAGCGGTCTACGAGCCACCTCAGCCCAAGTTTATCGATCTGCATGATGGCCAGGAAAGATATCAGCGGCTGCCGACCCAACTCAAATTTGCCGACATGCCCGGATATCGAAAGCAGGTTCAAGCCGCCCTGCTCAAAGTGTTCGATCAAAACCCAACCTTGCAAAAAATCAAAGCCGGGGAGCCTGTCACCGAAGCGGACCTGAAAGCCCTGACCTCCCTGGTTCTCACCCAGAACCCCGACGTGGATCAGGAAATTTTAAGGGAGTTTTTCGAAGAGGCAGCCGAACCGCTCGATTACGCCATCCGCAGCATTATCGGTATGGACGCGGATGCGGTCAACGCATGTTTTGCCGATTTTATTTTTTCCCACCCCGGTTTGACGGCCAATCAGATGAGTTTTCTCAATCTGCTCAAAAACCATATCAGCCGTTACGGGGCCATCGAAATCGAAGATCTTTACGAGCCGCCGTTTAGCAACCTTCACAGCGACGGTTTGGACGGCGTTTTCATGGATGAAAAAATGATCGATGAGCTTATCGGAATCATCGCTTCATTCCGACCCCGAACCCGGATGCCCAGGAATATCAGAGATGACACAATCCGATAAAACCCGGCCGGCATATCTCGATCTACCGGAATCCCGCAGACTGGAATTCAAGGAGGCCTTTCCAAAGGGAGATCAGGTTGCTCAAACGGCCGTCGCGTTTGCCAACGATGCCGGCGGAAAGATCGTGTTCGGCGTCAAAGATTCTCCAAGGAAAATTGTCGGGATTTCAGATAATCAACTTTTTAAAACAGAAGAGCGGATTACCAACTGCATCTTCGATCTCTGTGCGCCAAGCATTGTTCCGGAGATTTACATTCAATCCGTTGAAGAAAAATCACTCCTGGTGGTAGAAATCTATCCTGGTGCACAAAAACCTTACGGGATTAAGAGACCCGGCCAGCCGAACGAGGTCTATATCCGGGTCAGTGCCTCCAACCGCAAAGCCTCTCCGGAAACCATTGAAGCACTTGAACGTCAGAGAAGAAAGATCTCATTCGATGCGCTCACGGTATACGGTTGCCCTGGTGAAGATGTCGATTTATTCCGCTTTAAAAAAGCGTTCAAAACTCAAACCGGCCGTAATATCGGCAAAACCCAGCTTTTCAATATGGGATTGTTTCAAAAAGAGCAAGGCCGCCAATGTCCAACCAACGCGGCCCTGCTCCTTTCCGACTCGCTTGCCCGCAAGCAGTTTTTCCCCTATGCCAAGATAGAGTGTGCCCGCTTTAAAGGAACCGACAAGAGGGTTTTCCTGGACCAGGCAACCATTGAAGACCCTATCCATGATAGCGTCGAACCCTGTATGGCGTTCATTAAAAAGAATATCGCCCTGGGCGCCACCATCGGAGAAATCTACCGCAAAGACCGATGGGAATACCCGCTGGAGGCTATCCGAGAAGCCCTCATAAACGCTATCATCCACCGCGACTATGCCATCCTCGGCAGCGATATCAAGGTGGCCATTTACGATGACATGCTGGAAATCACCAGCCCGGGTCCCCTCCCGGATGCATTATCGGTAGAAGAACTCGGAACCGGTCGCAGTGAGATCCGCAATCGCGTCCTGGCGCCAATTTTTAAGGAACTGAAGCTCATCGAAGCCTGGGGCAGCGGCATCCGAAAAATGCACGCTGAACTGACC
>JBAVYC010001026.1:0-3701 GCA_049698595.1 Desulfobacterales bacterium
CAATCAACTCCGGCAGATTTGAAGACGAAATCATACCCGTCCAAATTCCCCAACGCAAAGGAGATCCGGTACTTTTCAAAAAGGATGAATGCCCCCGCGAAACTTCCTATGAAGCGCTGGCAAAAATGAGGCCCGCATTTCAAAAGGACGGTTTTGCCACCGCCGGCAATGCCTCGATCATCAGTGACGGCGCCGCCGCCGTGGTGGTGATGTCTGCAGAAAAAGCCAAAAAACTCGGATGCAACGTTCTTGCCAGGATCGGGGCCCAGGCATCCGCCGGTTTGGATATGAAATACGTACTGGTGGCACCGGTTTTGGCGATCCCCAAGTGCCTGCAAAAAGAAGGGATTGCCAAAGAAGGCATAGATCTTTATGAAATCAATGAAGCTTTTAGCGGTTCAACCGTGGCGGTGCTAAACGAATTAGAACTGGATCCGGCAAAGGTAAATGTCAACGGCGGCAGCGTAGCCCTCGGCCACCCCATCGGTGCCAGCGGCTGCCGGGTGCTCGTGACCCTGCTGCATGAAATGATCAAACAGGATAAAAAGACCGGCCTGGCATCCCTGTGTCTGGGAGGGGGAGAAGCTGTAGCGCTAATAGTTAAACGATGATCCAAAGGCGTTTGCTTTTGAACCAGTAAATTGATTTTGACAATTTCGAAATTCGTGCTTCAGATTTTTAATAATTGGAACCAATTAAAATTTTAAAATTCAATCTTAACTAGAAGGGAGGGATTATGGACATAAAGACTTTCGGAGTAGTCGGTGCCGGGCAGATGGGAAATGGAATCGCTCAGGTGGCTGCCATGAGCGGTCTCGATGTGGTCATGAATGATATTAAAACTGAATTTGTGGAGCGCGGTCTGGCAACCATCACAAAAATTTTGACCCGTAGTGTGGACAAGGGCAAAATGACCGATGATGAAAAAAATGCTGTGTTGGGTCGGATTAAACCGAGTATCGATCTGCAGGACATGTCTGAGGCGGATTTTGTCGTTGAAGCAGCCACCGAAAATGAAGGCCTGAAATTTCAAATTTTTAAAAATCTGGATGAGACCTGTGAATCCGGGGTTATCCTGGCGACCAACACCTCTTCCATACCCATCGGCCGGATTGCGGCTCAAACCCGGCGGCCTGAAAAGGTAATCGGCATGCATTTCATGAACCCGGTGCCGGTGATGAAATTGATCGAAGTCATACCAGGCATCGCCACCTCGGATGAGACCTATAAAACCACCTGGGATTTGGCTGAAAAATTCGGCAAAACCCCGGCCAAAGCCAATGACTACCCGGGCTTTATTGCCAATCGAATCCTGCTGCCGATGATCAATGAGGCCGTCTACTGTCTCTATCACGGTGTCGGAACCCGGGAAGATATTGATACGGTCATGAAACTCGGCATGAATCATCCCATGGGTCCGTTGACACTGGCTGATTTAATCGGGTTGGATACCTGCCTGGCCATCATGGAAACGCTTTATGAAGGTTTTAAGGATTCCAAGTATCGTCCCTGTCCGCTTTTGCGAAAGTACGTCGAAGCCGGCTGGCTGGGTAGGAAGACGGGAAAAGGATTCTACGACTATGAATGAGAATAGGTTCGCCCGTTTGCCTGTTTAGCCCGTGGGCCGGTTGAACCCGTTTGACTGGTTACCGGTTAACAAACTAATTTGATCGATTAGGACAACCGGTCTACGGGCTAAACCGACCAACCGATTACTAGGACCACCCGTTGGCCCGTAATTTTTGACCTCTGCCGACTAAGACAGCCGGCAAACCGGCCAACCGAATAACGGAGGAACTATGCCAAGACGAAAAAAAACCCCGCCGGTGCCCGTCGGCAAAAAAATCAAAAAAGCCAGGACGAGCAAAAAATTTTCTCTTGATCAGGTAGCAAACGAAACCGGATTTTCCACAGAATATTTAAAGGAAGTCGAATCCGGCAAAGCCATCCCGCCGGTAGGCGCCCTGCTGCAAATCGCAAGAGCCCTGGAGATTGATTCAGGCTCCCTGTTCAAAGAACCGGAATCGAAGATGAAAAGCCGGATTAAAGCGCATACCAAGCGCACGGATAACTACGCCTACACCACATTGACTCCGGGTGCGGAGAATAAACATTTAAAAGCATTTCGCGTACTCATTGAAGCACAACAGGATCACAAAAGCGTGGATTACCACCACGAGGGTGAAGAGTTCGTGTATGTGCTGGCCGGCAAAATCGAGGTGGCGGTGGGCGAGCACATCAACAGTCTGGAACAGGGAGACTCACTTCATTTCAACTCGGGAATCCGACACAAACTAAGAAGTGTCAGCGATGAGACGGCGGAGCTGGTTGTGGTTATTTACACGCCGTAACGCGTTAAATGACTTTAGGCATTTAAGCGGGAGCATACCATGTCTTTTAAACTTACTGAAGAACAACTCATGATCCAGTCCATGGTCCGGGATCTCGCCCGGAACGAATTTGCGCCCAAAGCCATGGAACGTGATAAGACCAAGGAATTTCCGGCTGACAATTTAAAAAAGTTGGGAGAGCTGGGGCTTATGGGAATGATGGTTCCGCCTGAGTATGGCGGTTCGGGTGCCGACTCCGTCAGCTATGTGCTGGCGCTTGCTGAAGTTGCCTATGCCTGTGCTTCGACAGCCGTGGTGATGTCCGTTCACAATTCGATTGTCTGTGAAAGTATTATGCGAAACGGCAGCGAGGATCAGAAAAAAAAATATCTTAAGCGCCTGGCAACCGGCGAAATTATTGGGGCCTTTGCCTTGACGGAACCCAACGCCGGTTCAGACCCGGTTCGGCAAACCACCAAAGCCGTTTTTGACGGCGACGGTTATATCCTAAACGGCACCAAGCGGTTTACGACCACCGGTAAAAATGCCGGACTGATAATAGTCACGGCTAAAACGGACGAAGAAGCTCGTCACAAGGGAATCAGTGCCTTTATAGTTGAGCAGGGGACTCCGGGGCTGACAGTGGGACCTCTGGAAGATAAAATGGGGTTACGGGCATCCGACACGGCTGATCTCATCTTCGAAGATTGCCGGATTCCAACCGAAAACCGCCTGGGAAATGAAGGCGACGGTTTTTTAATTGCCATGACGGGTCTTGACGGCGGCCGCATCGGCATTGCGGCCCAATCCCTGGGAGTCGCCCAGGCGGCCTTTGACGCCGCCGTCCAATATGCCCGCGAAAGGGAGCAATTCGGCCGTACCATTTCCAAGTTTCAAGGACTGCGCTGGATGGTCGCAGATATGGCAACCGAAATCGAAGCCGCCCGACTGATGATGCTTTCGGCGGCGGAGATGAAGGATAACGGTGAGAATTACACCCTGCAGGCCTCGATGGCCAAGCTTTTTGCTTCGGAGATGGTCAATCGCATCACCGCAAAAGCCATCCAAATCCATGGCGGCTATGGTTTTACCAAAGAATACCCGGTCGAGCGTTATTACAGAGATGCGCGGGTCTTTACCATTTATGAAGGAACCTCCGAAATTCAACGGGTGGTGATTTCGAATCTAGTCTTCAAAGATAAACGCAAACCGTAAATCAGAGAACAGAAGACGGATGACAAATTACAGAAAACAGAGGTCAGAGAATTTGGAATGCGGAAGCGGGAATTTACTATGCATCGCGCAAAGCGTAAATGTGGAGCAAAAGGCGCAAGTGGAGCAATTGGGCAAAAAATTGGAGTTGCTTGTGGG
>JBAVYC010001027.1:0-2012 GCA_049698595.1 Desulfobacterales bacterium
GTCATGGGGTTGCCTTCTACCCTGCTTCTGAGCAATCTCATGGGACTGAATGCTGCCTGGGTCGGCCTATCCGTTGCCAACCTGACCGGCGCGGCAGCAGCGTACCTTGTTTTTCGGCAATGGTTCCCTGCCGACATAAAAGCGGCAGCTCCATTAAGAACAGCCTAAACGCCTTGTTTTTTTTTTGCAGGCAACATATCAGCACTATGCATTTAACTTACCGTTTATAATTGATATATTATGTGTTGAAATAAAACAGGAAAGGAAATTATAACATGAGCGCAAGAGACGTCGTAATGGTTGATGCCGTGCGCACCGCATTCGGGCGCATGGGCGGAACACTGAAGGATATATTTGCCTCGAAGCTGGCAAGTATCGGGATACGGGGATTGCTCGATAAAACAGGCCTACAGGAAAGAGCGCATGTGGACAGCGTTTTTCTGGGAACTGCCCTCGGGTGTTCGCATTCGGGAAATCCGGCCCGCTGGGCCGTACTGGATTCCGGCTTAGGTTACGAAACGTCGGCTTCCTATGTAGAAATGCAGTGCGGTAGCGCCATCGATTCAATCAATCACGCGGCCTGGAAGATACTGGCCGATCAGGCTGATATCATTATCGCCGGGGGTATGGAGTCCTACAGTCAGGCAACATGCAAATTTTCGATGGCCACCACACCCTATCGGCTCATGCCGCCCCGGCCGATTGCGCCCCAGCTTTCACCGCTGGCCGATGAACAAATCGGAATGGGGCTGACGGCCGAGAATCTGCAACAAATGTATAGTATCCCCCGCGAAGAAATAGACGAGTTTGCCTACAACAGTCAAATGCGTGCCAAAAACGCCATGCAAGGCGGCTATTTCGAGGATGAAATCATACCGCTAACCATCCCGGGTACTCGCAAAACACCTGAAATTGTCTTTGCTGTGGATGAGCACCCCCGTCCAGATACCACCCTGGCGGGACTGGCAAAACTGCCGCCGGCCTTTGTCGAAAACGGTACCGTCACGGCCGGCAACGCCTCCGGACGCAATGACGGATCGGCCTTCGTGCTCATGATGAGTTCCAATAAAGCGGCCGAACTCGGATATCAGCCCATGGCCAGGTGGTTGTCCGGCGCCGACACCGGTTGCGATCCGAAAATCATGGGCATCGCGCCGGCCTATGCCGTGCCGATCGCAATTAAGAGAGCCGGTCTGAAACTCTCCGATATGGATGTCATGGAATGCAACGAGGCGTTTGCCGTCCAGAATCTGGCCGTGGTGAAAGAACTCGAAAAGCAGACCGGTGATAAAATCGATATGAATAAATGGAATCCCAACGGCGGGGCCATCGCGTTCGGACATCCCAACGGTGCATCGGGTAGCCGGGTCTGCATGTTTGCCATGCGTGAATTGATTCGCAGCGGCGGCCGCTACGGTTTCTTTTCTTCCTGTTGCGGCGGCGGGCTGGGGGTTGCGACGGTGATTGAAAACCTGCAGCGGTAGGCTGAAGGTTTCAGTGCCGTCGCGGGCCAGCAAAAGGGCCAGGTCCATCAAATAAAAAACTGATGAACGTCGAACATCGAACATCCAACATCGAACATCGAATAAATGTATTCTACCTGTTTAAAAATAAGATATTGCGAAGCCTCCGGCTCGTAGGGGTTTTAGCGCCCGCGCCTCGGAGAGCGATACCATCATTCGATATCCTGTGATTCTGCGGCTCGCGTTTTATTTTCGTGAAGTTTCATACGAACCAAAAGAGGTACTTTAAACTGAAACTTGCTAACTTAACTGTAGGGTATCCTGAAATCGGAATTCTTTTTGGCGCTTATCCGGAAAGTCCAAGTTACCATAAAAATTCCCCTGTGGGAGCGGCTTCCAGCTGCGATCATTTAATTTCGCGGCTGGAAGCCGCTCCCACAAGCAATACAACTTGTTCTTTCCAGACAACTGGATTCTTTTTTAGTAAAATAATCTGAACTATGGAAATAAAGAAACATAATAAATATGCGCAGCATAAAGTAATTAAGC
>JBAVYC010001028.1:0-4442 GCA_049698595.1 Desulfobacterales bacterium
CCTTTATCATACTGTTAGTTTACAGCGCCACTGAAGCCATTCAGCAAGTGGCTCTTAAGGTGGAAGTCATAAGCATGAAGATCCTAATTGTCATTGATACCTTTTTCACAATAAACAGAATATAAACAGAAAGGGGGAAATCATGAATCTTTGGCAAAAACTCGTCGAGAAATATAAGTCGGCAGCCATTGAATTTCCGTACCTAAGCCGGTGACGCTGGCCCAGTGGGCGTTGGAGTCGGGTCGCGGCAGCAGTGACCTGGCAAAGAAGCATTTCAATTTCGGCGGCATGAAATACCGCCGCGAAATGTTGGCCATTGCCGAGCCTGTTGAGTATGAAGCACATGACCGCACAGACACATATTGTAAGTTTAAGTCCATTGATGATTTTATTAAAGGTTATTGGATTTTCATCGATCGCTCTCCTTACACGGGATGGCGGGAAAGTGCTTCAAAATGAACAATCATGCCCTCCAAACCATTGGGCCTGCAGCCACGGGCGACATGATGAATGCGGTCATGATAGCGGATGAATTGAAACAATCCCGGGAGGAATTCCACCAAGAATGGATCCAGCTTCAGGTCGTTGGGCGAGAGCTTACACCCGATTAGCAAAGTTGAAGTCAAATCTTGGAGAAGGTCTTACGACTCCTCGATGAAGCATTGATTGCACTTGGCGGATAGTATGGCAATATAGGGCTTACAATTATCTTTAAAACATAAAATAAAACGAGAGGTGGACCATGGCAAAAACTTCAAAATCCGGCAGCTACTTGTGGCGGGGCGGTCGTAAAATCGAATTGGAGAAAGAAGAGGAAGTGTTCACCGCCATTATTGAAGACGAGGAAGAACTAAACCGCGTGAACTCACTGGATGGCGTCCAGGAAGTAAGACTGGTCAAGAACCACATCTTTAAAGTTCATGTGGCCCCGGAGCAGCGGGATGCGGTCATGGACCGTTTGCGATCCAAAGACATGGAGGGCGTCGCCCACCACGCCTACCGACCCATCGGCGATTTGAATACGCGCTACTACCTGACCGACCAGATTGTGGTGTGTTTCAAGCCCAATGCCTCTAGGAAAACCATCGAATCGATTGTATTCAAAGCGGGCGTACGTCTTCTTAAAGAGTATCCGGGAGCCCCCAACACCTTTCTTGTGCAAGTTACCCGGGATGCCGGAAAAAATCCCATCAAGGTAGCCAATGCGCTGGCCGGGCGCAAAGAAGTCCAATACGCCGAGCCCAACCTGGTCAATCGCTTTCAGAGCTTTTATGTCCCCACCGATACTTTGTTCAACCGTCAATGGCATCTGCGCAGCTGGGAGAGCGCCGATCTGGCGGTCGATGCAGACGTTTCGGCGGTGCAGGCCTGGGACGTGACGCGCGGGTCCCGCAACACCGTTGTGGCGGTTGTGGACGACGGATTCGATCTGAGTCATCCGGACTTCATTGGTACCGGCAAAGTTGTGCATCCGAAGGACTACGTGGACGGTGACGCCAATCCGTTTCCGGCCAAAGAACAAAACGACTATCACGGAACACCCTGCGCCGGTGTGGCCCTTGCCGAAGAGAATGGAACCGGCGTGGTTGGAATCGCGCCGGGATGCGCGTTCATGCCGGTACGGTTTCCCTTGAGTGCCGACGACGACATGATGTGGGAGATCTTCGACTTCGTAGGTCAGCGGGCAGATGTCATTTCCTGCAGCTGGGGACCCCCGCCGGTGTTTGCTCCCCTCGGGCAGTTGCTGGTCAATAAATTTCGTGACCTGGCCGAAAATGGCGGCCCGCGCAAAAAGGGCTGCGTGATCGTCTTTGCTGCGGGCAATTACAACGGGCCGTTGAACGACCCCGGCAATACCGGATTTATCTGGCATCACCCCGACTACGGGCTGGTCAATACAACCGGCGCCATTCTGAACGGCAATGCCACCCACCCGGATGTGATAGCTGTCTCGGCTTCCACCAGTCTCAACCGTAAGGCAGCCTACAGCAACTGGGGCAAGGAAATCGCAGTCTGCGCCCCCAGCGACAATTCTCATCCCTTGGACTCCCAAGCCAACGTGCCCGGTCGTGGCATCTGGACCACGGATAATGATCAATTCGGCTATGGCTTTACCGGCGGCAGCCGTTTCACCGGCAGCTTTGGCGGCACGTCAAGCGCTACTCCCCTGGTTGCCGGAGTGGCGGCCCTGGCAATCTCCGCCAACCCGGAGCTGACTGCCCGTGAGGTCAAACAGATACTGCAAGACACGGCTGATAAAATTCGGGATACCGAACCGGATCCGGTGCTCAACCTGAACAAGGGCACTTACGATGGAAACGGCCATTCGGAATGGTTCGGCTTCGGTAAGGTCAACGCGGCCAAGGTCGTGCAGCGTGCTGCCGAATTGAGCCGGGCTGGTAGCGGCGTCGCCGAACTCAATTTTCAGGCAAGCGCCGCCGATAGGCTTTCCAAAAAGGGGGATTCCCGGCTTTATAAGTTGACCATCGGCGCCAACCTCGGGGTGACGCTGAATGGACCGGCGGGTCAGGATTTCGATCTTTACGTTAAAAAAGGCTCGGTACCGACCACTGATAACTACGATGCATCGGGCTTTTCAGGATCGGCCGATGAAAAAGTGGCGATCCAATCGGTGACACCGGGAGACTATTTCATAATGGTGCGGTCTTACCGCGGCGCCGGGGATTTCGAGCTGGACATTGACCTTGAAAGCTGAATGGTTTCCATAACCAGCCTCTTATTTGCAATGTAAATTCTACCGTGACCAGGAAGTGACCAGGACGTTCGTGCAAAAAGTGCTTTACAAATACGCGCCTTTGTGACGCTTAATACCTATTTTTGTGGATTATCTCTCAGGTGTTAGACGGCCAACGAGGGATTCGTTATTTAGAAAAGGAGGATTCTAATGGTAGACCCAACTGGACGCGCATTCATTATTCGTCCGTTCGGCGAAAAATCCAACACGTCAGGTGATGCGCTGATCAATTTTGACAAAGTCGATAGGGAGCTTATTAGTGAGGCGCTCGCGCAGGTCGGGCTAACCGGAGGCACAACCGGGGAGTTTGTTCAGCAAGGAAACATTCGGACGGACATGTTCCGGCAACTACTCGCCGCAGACCTCGTGATTGCAGATATTTCAATCCATAACGCGAACGCGTTCTATGAGCTGGGAATACGTCATGCGCTGCGGGACCAATACACGGTGATGATTAAGTCCGAGGTGCGCGGCGACCCCCATGTATTTGACTTGAAAGCTGATCGTTATCTTTCCTACAACCCCGATGAACCGGCGGCTGCAGTCGATGATCTCGTCAAGACTATTAAGGCCACCTTGCAGAACGAGAGTTCCGACAGCCCGGTGTTTCAGTTGCTCCCGGGCCTCACGAGACTCGATCCCAGCCAGGTAGTTGTCGTCCCGCTCAAATTTCGCGAAAAGGTTGACCAAAAGGCCACAGATAGCGAGGAACTGCTGAAGCTCCTCGACGAAGTCGCTGGCGAAGCTTGGGAAACCGGGGGATTGCGGATAATCGGCCGAGCCCAGTTCAAGTTGGGCCATCACGAAGGGTCGATCAAGACCTGGGTGCGCGTTCGGGAATTCGATATGTTCGATCTCGAGGCGAACCAGAGGCTTGCCACCAACTACCAAAAACTCGGGGAGTTCAAGCTTTCAGAGCAGGCAGCGAATCGAGCCCTGAGGTCTAGCCATCTCAGCGACTGGGACAGTGCCGAAACCTACGCGCTTATCGCGAGCAACAACAAAACACAGTGGCATGCCGCTCTTGAATCCGAGACCGATCTGGTAAAGCGGCAGCGCAAAGCCCTAAAGTCGCCGTTTCTCGAACAGAGCTTTGAGTTCTATCGTAAAGGCTTCGAAAGGCATCGCAGCCACTATTATTCGGGATTGAATGCCGTGGCGATGCGATCGATTCAGATCGAGCTGGCGAAACTTCACCCTGACCTATGGGCGCAGGAATTCAAGAACGAACGATTTGCTGAGCTGGAGCTCGAGGATCGCAGTGAACATCTCTCCAAGATCATCGCTGCCACGGATCTCGCCATCGAGTCTTCGATCCGCAACTACCCCGAGGACGAATGGGCTCGAATCTCGCGAGCCGACCTGATGCTGCTCGCATCCAACAATCCTGACAAGGTCAAACTCAAATATGAGCAGTGCGCCGCCATCGCAGCATTCAGCGTTACCTCGCTTCATCGACAGTTGAAGATCTACCAGGATCTCGCTCTGTTCCAAGATAACGTCAAAGCTGCGCTCGAAGCGGTCGCGAACCACCAAGCTCCAAACGGCTAACCCGAAAAAATCAGGTGTCAAATCTTGAACAGTGATTGAGCGAATGAATATGGAATGGGCTGGCAGAGAGATCTTCTCGACATCAGAGATTATACGCCGGAAACCAAAAAATCGAAAAACTTTTCCACAAGTCAAA
>JBAVYC010001029.1:0-2861 GCA_049698595.1 Desulfobacterales bacterium
TCTTCGGGCACACTGAATTCGACCTGTCCGAAGGCATCGGTTGTTGTGCTGCGGCCAAGATAGGTGCCGGCGGCATTGAAAAGATACACTTTCAATCCCGACATGGGTAAGTCCTCGTTTTTTTGCACGGTCAGCCCCAGCAAACCGCCACCGGCGTCAATCTGCACAAAGTTGCTGCCGCCGCCGGAAACCGTAAGGACATCGCTCCAGTGCCGGCTGTCTAGAATATCGGCCCGGAACTGGTAGTCACTGGCAACCGGCAGGTCAAAGGACACGCTGCCGGCGGTATCCGTTTCTTTGTGTTGGCCCAGATACGTGCCGTCGCTAGAGAAAAGGTAGACCTTCACGCCTTCAACGGCACCGGCACCCGTGGTTACAATGACCTCCACCGTTTCATGCGCGATGGCCACATCCGCCGATAATACCGCCGGTACCGAAACTTCAGCACTCCAGAATCGGCGGCCCAGATAATCTAGCCGAAATTTAAAATTTCCGTCTGCCAGATCAAAAAATGCCTGACCGTTACTGTCAGTGGCCCCATACAGGTTCAGATAGACGTCATCCGCACTGAATACGTAACATTTGATACCGGCCAGGGGCTTGGCATCTGCTTTTAAAACCGATACGCCAAAACTTCCGCCGCCGGTGGACAGCGTGACTAAATTGTGCTGATCGGCGGTTACCCATTGCGCATTGCTCCAATATTGGTTGCCCTGATAATCTGCGCGGAATTGGTATTCTGCTTGCGGCAACCGCAAAAACACCTTACCGTCGCTGTCGGTGGTTTGACGGATACCCAGATACGAACCGGAGGCTGAAAAACCATACACGGCTTGATCTTGTGCGGGAAAACCACCGCCGGTTACGGTGATTTCGACATCGGCCATGGGGATGGTGACGGTGGGGTCTGTCCCGGTGAACACTTCCGACCAGTATTGTTGTCCTATAAAATCCGCCCGAATTTTATAGGGTTGCCGGGGGAGATGAAAGCGAGCCTGTCCGTTCTCATCGGAGACCCGTTTTTTTCCAAGATATGAACCCGCCGGTGTGAAAAGATAGACTTGGATTCCAGCCAAGGATTCGGAGATTTCCGGAGTTCCGTTGTCCAAGGTGATGATTGCATCCTGATGCGGAATGGCAAAATCAATATTTGTATCCAGGGTTAAATGGGTTTCCGGACTCCAGAATTGATAACCCAGAAAGTCGGCGCGAACTTTAAAAGTGCCTTCGGGGACGGCAAATGCCACGCGCCCCATGGGATCGGAAACTTGATTTAACCCCAAATAGCTGCCACCTTGACTGAAAAGGTAGATCTTGACGCCTGCCATGGGGACATCCGGTTCCTCTTGTAAGGTGACCTGGAAAATACCGCCGCCGGCCGCCAGGTCAACGCTGGCAGCTCCGCCGGTGGTGAGGGTGGTATCATCACTCCAGTACTTTGCGCCCAGAATGTCTGCTCTGAATTTAAAGGATGCGCCGGTGGGCAGCTGAAAGGTTACCTGTCCGGATTCATCCGTCTTTTGATTGAGGCCCAGGTAAGCGCCACTCGCCGAAAAAAGGTAGACCTTGACGCCCTGTAATGAACCGGCGCCGGTATTCACGGTGACCTCAGCGGTTTCCTCACTGATGACGACATCTGCCCGATAGGTGCCGGGCAAAAGGATCGCGTCTGACCAGAAATGGTAACTTAAATAATCCACCCGAAAGTGGTAGCTGCCATCGGAGAAATCGGCAGGATCAAAAAGGGCCGTTCCGGATCCATCCGTAACGGCATTTTTTCCGGTATAAGAACCGAGTTCGGTGAACGCATAAATCCTCAGGCCGGCAAGTTCGCTGCCGAGGCTGGTCGATACCTTGACCATAATTTCGGCTGGTGGTTCAACCGAACCGGTATGCCTGACAAAAAAGGAGGCGCTATCCATCCAACTGCCGGTGAGTCCATGGGCATCTTCGGCCCGGGCTCTCCAGAAATAGCGGGTTTTATCGGCCAATTCCGAAGGCATCAGCCATTGTGGATTTGCCGACACGCCTTCTTCGATCAGGGTCGTCAGGGCCTCATCACTGTAAATTTCAAATCGGTAGGAAAGATTGTCAGCGTCCGGGTCACTGCAAGGCGCTAATTCCAGCGAAGGTGTTAAGGTCCCGGCCCAAGCCCGCATACCCGGATTCTTGAGTGTCGGTGACGACGGGGAGTCATTTGCGCTGTTGACAAAAAAAGCACTCTGTACCCAACTGCTTTGAGCGGGCCCGTTGGCGGCCTTGACGCGCCAGAAATAGCGTGTGTTATCATCCAACCCGTCGACCTGCCAGGCAGTGGTGTCGACACCTTCCGTTATTTCCCCGGATGCAAGCTTAGCCGGGCTGTCAAAGGTGTCGGCTTTGTCCAGCTCAAAATAATAGCTGTGGATTTGCGCATCCGGTGAATTGATCACAACCAGTTCCAGTTGTCGAATGGCTATCTCCTGATCGTTGGCCGGATATGCCGGCTGCGGAGGATTCGGCACCAAATTGACGGTGTTAACCAGAAAGGAGCCCACGGCCGTTTCAGTTCGGGCACCGTGATCATCGCTGCCGACGGCGCGCCAGAAATACCAAGTATTGTCGGTCAGGGCAGAATTAACCGTCCAGCTCGTAGTGCCGGCCGATCCCGCGGGAATATTGACCCCGGAAACCACCGGGCTGCTCAGGGTATTGTCGTCGTATAACTCAAAGGTGTAAGTAACCGCATCTTCATCAGCGTCCATCGCATTGCTGACTTCCAGGACGGGTGTGCGGGTATCAACTTCCGTATCGTCCCCGGGGCTGCTGATGTAAAAAGGTCCGGGAGCACTATTGAGTGTGTTGACAAAGAAGGTGCCGTA
>JBAVYC010001030.1:0-4010 GCA_049698595.1 Desulfobacterales bacterium
GCCTATATCGATAAAAGAAAATGGAAAGCATCCCTCAATTTTCGCGAGCGGTCTTTTTTGTGGTTTTTTAAACTGCTCGGACTGCATAAACCGATTGCGGCATATACGCGCGAGCAGGTGATTCCCATGATCGAAGCAACTGATTTTGAGTCTTGCGAGATCGATGAGGGCGAGAATGAAATCCGGATTAAACTGCGGAAATGAACCTCTGAACCTTTACCTACTGCGCCAGATAGCCGCCGTCGACGGGAATGACCGTGCCGGTCGTGTAGCTTGAAGCGTTGGAGGATAAATACAAAACAGCGCCGACAACCTCGGAGGCCTTGCCAAATCGCCGCAGTGGAATTTGGTTCACGATGGCTGCGTGAATTTTCTCCGAATCCCGCAGTCCTGTGGTTAAATCAGTTTCCAGATAATGGGGGGCAATCGAGTTGACCCTGATATTATACCGGGCCCATTCCAGGGCCAGACTTTTTGTCAGCAGAATGATTCCCGATTTTGACACACAGTAGGCCGGTGCGCGTGATACACCGGTAATTCCGGCGGTCGATGCAATGTTGACAATGCTACCGCCGCTGCGACCGATCATCGTCTTTCCGATATGTTTACAGCAAAGGAAGGTCCCTTTCAAGTTTATCTCAACAATGCGATCCCATTCATCCACCGGGAGCTCTTCCGTGGCGGTATAGCTTAATTGAGAAACACCGGCATTATTGACCAGAATATCTACCCGCGGGTATTCAGCCCCGGCCATCTTCGTCAAATTCTTAACCTGACTTTCGTCTGAGATATCAGTTTGAACAGCAAGACAGCGCATGCCGCTTTGTTCGACCAGTTCTGCTGTTTCCTGCGGATAGACGACGTCCGCCAGAACCAGTGACGCACCGGATTGGGCAAGTCCCAGGGAAATTTCCCTGCCCAACCCCCGAGCAGCCCCGGTTACCAGGGCGGTTTTTCCATCCAAAGAGAATAACCCTTTTAAATCCATTCATGACCTCTGAGTACAGACCTCGTTGAATAGTTTACGGGTTGAATGGTTGATTAGGTAAATTATAGTCATCATTGCTGAATGTTACGATTATTGAAACATGAAATGTCCAATTGTTTTTCAAATATGGTTTAAGTCCATATTTACAACCAATCAACCAATCAACGATATCTGGATATGGCACACTGAAGGGATTTCTGGTCCGGATATCCCATGATGGGTTCCCTGCAATTGACATCGGTCAGCAGATTGCCGTTGGCATCTCCGCCCCAGCCATGGGGAACCAGCACGACCCCTTCGGCCACCCGTTCGTCCACCCGGGCTTTCATCGTGACCCGACCTCGATTGCTCTCCACCTGGATTGTATCGCCGTTTTCGATACCGTACGATTCAGCCGTTTCCGGGCCGATCTCGGTCAGGCCCTCGGGGCAAATTGCTTTCAGTGTACCCACCCCGCGGTGCTGGCTATGCGTGTAGTATAGATTGCGGTTGCCGACCGAAAGAATCAAGGGATATTTTTTGCGAAATGAGCTATTCCCGCGTTTCGGGCCCCTTTCCGGTTCCAAATAAGAGGGCAGGGGGTCGAATCCCGCCGCTTTCAGGGTATCACTGTAGATTTCAATTTTCCCCGAAGGCGTGCGGAAAAGGTCCTCCGGAATAGAATATTTTTTTTCGGCGTAAAAATCCCCTTGCGGTTTTTCGTTCAGGAGGTAGTCAAAGGACAGACCGGTAGGTTTGAGCATAAATGCAACGAATTCCTCTTCCGACTTCCATGAAAATTTATCGTCGACGCCCATCCGCTTTGACAATTCTGTCAGGAATCTCCACTCCGACCAGCTTTCGTTCAGCGGTTCGATGCACTTTTTCCGCAGCATCAGATAAGGGATGCAGTGGCAGACATTGTATGTGTAAGCCACGCCCCATTTCTCCAGATGCGAGCAGGCCGGCAGGACATAGTGGGCCGCTTTTGCGGTTTCCGTCATGAAAAGATCGTGTACCACCAGAAGATCCAATTCGGCAAAAGCCTCCCGGAAGGCATTGCTGTCCGGCATGGAAACGAGGGGATTGCCGCCGACTACCAGAAAGGCCTTCAGCTTCTGCGGGATGCTTTCGGGCACTAACGTTACCACACCATACGGTGATTTGCGGCCCCAGAGATCGAAAAACAGGGGATATCGGTCCGAGCCTAACGGATCACCGCCGCCCAGGCTGAAACCGGGGTTACCGAAGCGGGGGGCCGGGCTCGTTACCCAACCGCCCGGGACGTTGATGTTGCCGGTGATTGCCTGCAGCACCGAGAAAGCGCGGCTGTTCTGGGTACCGTTGGCGGTCTGGTCCTGGGTGCAGGTTCCCTGGAAGATGCCGGCCCCTTTGGTCCCTGCAAACAACCTGGCCAGTTGGCGAATATCGTCGGCGGCAATCCAAGTGATCTCCTGAGCCCACTCAGGGGTGTGTTTCCGGACATGGGGCATCAATTTGTCAAAGCCGCTGGTATGCTTTTCAACAAAATCGTGATCGTAAAGATCCTCTTTAACGATGACATTCATCATGGCCAGTGCCAGCGCCCCGTCCGTGCCGGGCCGGATGCGCAGATACATGTCGGCCCGATCGGCCAGAGGGATGCGTTTGGGATCGATGACCACCAGTTTGGCGCCTTTTTTCAGGTTCCTGGCGAGGAAGAATTTGAGTGGGAAGTCGGACTGGTCGGGGTTGTGCCCCCAAAGGATGTAAAGATTGGATTCGGGTTCTTCCGTAGGGTAGCGACCGAAAGTCATCTGGCGGGTACGGATGCGCATGCGGTAACAGATGCTTTCCACTGAAAAAAAATTGGGTGAGCCGAAACCTGACCTGAGCAGGTGGACCAGGGTTGACATCTCCAGATTCTCGACGCCGATGGAGCCGCAGAAGAAACCCAAAATCTGGGGTCCATACGCTGCTTTAAGACGACTGAGCTTTTCAGCAATTTCGTCCAGGGCCCGATCCCAGGAAATTACCTCAAAATGGCCATTTATTCGTTTTAATGGCTGTTTCAGGCGGTCAGGGCTGTAAATGACTTCCAGCGCATTGGCGCCCTTGGGGCAGAGTCTTCCCTTATTAATGGGATGAGAGTCCAAACCCCTTACCTTGGTCGCTTTTCCATCCTCAATCGTTACTTTGGCGCCGCAGCTATGATAACACAGGGTGCAATCCGTAAAAACCTCCCTTTTTTCAGCCATCAGTATGTCCCTTTTCTGTTTTTCTGAAATTATACTCTAATATATCTCAAGATCGCTTTCAAGGGTTTCCGAATCATTACTTGATTCAATGGAATTCATTTAGTAGGTTGATGTCCTTGGCTGATCGGTCACACCAGTGAGAATTAGGGGGGTTGACATGAAAGATCATTGGAAAATAACCTGCAAAATCGTTAGCGGTGTCAAACAAGGCGCCTTTTTTATGCAATTGGACTGGGTTCAGGAGCAGTGTCTGCAGAAGCTGGGGTTCAAACCCTTCCCGGGTACCCTCAATCTGGAGATTGCTCATGAAAACATGAGGATTATTGAGGCCTTGCAGGCGCAAGAGGGGATTGAGCTGGTCCCGCCGGATTCGAATTTTTGTGCCGGATTTGTTTTTCCGATATCGATCGAAGGAATCTCCGGGGCCATGGTGGCGCCGGCCGCAAACGTCAGGGTACACGCGAAGAATATTATCGAAATCATATGCCATTTAGGGTTGAAAGATGCACTGGGTGTTGCGGATGGAGATTGGGTCACATTGACGAGTTAAAATCAATATGGAGGCAGGATTGTCATTTGAAAATAACAAACTGACTGTGGATGCAGTGATGTTCGATCTGGACGGCACCCTGATCGATTCGGTGCCGATTTACTACGAAATCATCGATATCGTATTTGCACAGCTTGGGGTGCCGGCGGTATCCAGGGAGGCCTTGATGGAAGCCATGGATGACGGTGAATTTGACTGGAACTGTGTGCTTCCCGAGCATTTGAAAAGCCGTAAAACCGAATTGACCGGAAAAGCC
>JBAVYC010001031.1:0-2853 GCA_049698595.1 Desulfobacterales bacterium
GCCATTGATTTGTCAAAAAAACACTCGGCAAGTATTGGCTTGAGATCATTGGACATCCTACACGTTGCTTCAGCTTTATCAATTAATGCCGATCGATTATTGACGTTGGATGACAGACAGACCAAGCTGGGCGCGCTCGCCGGGTTGAAAATAGAAAATATTAAGGAATAATTGAACCTCTGCCGGCACAATACAGCTATTTTATGGAGGCTGATGCGAAAAAAGAATATAATGTTAGGTTTATTCAGCCTTATTAAGGTTCAGCTCTCTGCCAATCTCTTCATAGAATAAATCCCGTCCAAACCCGCTACCGGCTTGGGAATCTTATCCCTTTTGGACATAATAAGATCTTTGAATCTACCATAATTTCTGGAAACAAATTCTTTGGTACCGATTATACGCTAGTGAATAGTGTAACGCCTTTTTTTTACTCCCTGGAGCATGTAACTATTGATACCGGCACCCGGTTTTCCCGATCTATCGACAGCTCCTGCCTCATAAACATACCGCCGGTAACGATTTAACCTCTCTTCGGCATCAACTACCCCAAATCCATTAAGACCAAAATCAAGAGATAAAAAATTGCCTTTGTTGACGGTTTGTATGTGGTAACCTATCGAATTCCAACGATATTATTTCGGACGATCCACCAGTCCGGCCCGTAACGGATTTAAATCAATGTAGGCCAGGCAGTTGATCAGGGTTTCTCCTTTTTCAACAATGACGATTTTAAAGCGGTCTCCCCAAAAATAGCCCCGCCGGTTGGGAGTATGGGGACGGTCATGATTATATGCATATCTTAGTGAAAAAGGGATAAATACATTTTTTCAGACTTTTTTTATGCCTTGGTTTGATTGTGCCCAAATTGTGCCCGTCAAGGTCAAATATTTCCAAACAATTCCAAACGAAACCAAAAATACGATGAAAAATCGGAATAGAATCAACTGCTTGTAATTACAACATTTTTAAATTTTCATAAATTTGGTCCGAAAATCCCCGTGTCGGCTGTTCGATTCTGTCCCTCGGCACCATAAAATCAAGCATTTACGGAATTTTCCGTAGGTGCTTTTTTTGTTTGAATAGGCACAAAAACGGGCACAACTAACATTGGTTGTAAATTTAAGTCAATGATATCACAATGAATGTTGTTGAAGACAGGGGGACTTTTAATCACGCTTCTCCCAACAACAGCTTGGGACGATACGACCTACCGAACACTTCGGGGGATATATATCACACATAATTTCAACCAGTATTCAACGGCTAACTGTTGAACGTGTTAAAATACTGACCAGGCATAAACATAGGTATCCGATCGAATGTATGACCTATCTCCCCCGTAAACCAATGCCGCCCGCTGTTCAATATCGTTGGACAGTTTTCTCCAGAGACGAATACCTTTAAAAAAGTCTGCCGAAACAGTCTGGCCGGCCTTGATTTCCAGCGGTGTTAAATTTTTCCCTTCATCGATGAGAACATCGATTTCGTTTCCGGTGGAATCCCGCCAGAAGTAAATTGGGTGTTCCTCACCGCGGTTCATATAGTTTTTGAGTAGTTCGGAGATAACGTAACTTTCAAAAATGCCGCCGTATAGTGCATGAATTCGCAAATCCTCAGCGGAGCGTATTCTCAGCAAATAACTTAGCAACCCGGTATCTAGAAAATACAATTTCGGGCTTTTGATCAGTCTTTTGCTAAAATTCTTAAAATGCGGCCGCAGCAGGAATATTATAAAGCTGGCCTCCAAAATGGAGATCCAGCGCTTTGAAGTGGTATGGGTAATCCCGCAGTCGTTGGCCAGAGATGATAGATTCAGAAGCTGGCCGTTTCGGCCCGCACACAAGCGAACAAACCGGCTGAATGTTTCAAGATCTCCAACATTCACGACATCACGTACATCTCTTTCGATATAAGTTTGAAAGTAGTTTCCCAGCCAGTCGACAGGATTTAGGCCCTTGTCATGGATTCTCGGGTAAAACCCCTTGAACAAAACTGATGAAAGCTCCTCATTCAAAGAGCGATTTTTACCCGGCAGCTGTCGACCAATGGTACTAACAGGCAGCGGACGGCGCTGTCTAAGCTCGCTCACAGAAAAGGGCAATAGGTGTAATACGGCGCAACGACCGGCCAGAGACTGACTGACTTTCTGAAGCAGCAGGAAATTTTGTGACCCGGTAAGGATAAACTGGCCGGAAATTTCCTTTGTATCTACGATGGTCTGAATATAAGAAAACAAGTCTGGTGCTCGCTGAATTTCATCGAGTATGACCTTCTCAGGAAACTGAGAAAGAAATCCCCGCGGGTCTTCCAAAGCAAATGCACGATGATCCGGCTCTTCCAGCGATATATAGTCGTAATCTGGAAAAGCCATTTTGACCAGTGTCGTTTTACCGGACTGGCGGGGACCGGTTAGCGTAACCGCCGGATACTGTTTAGCAGCTTCTTTTAGCTTTTTATATAGTATTCTTTTTAGCATAATCTTGTGCAAATTGAATATTTAAAATTCAATTTGCAATTTTTTTAACGTTTGTCAACATAAATATTCCTGGGCGTTAGATTTGCTCATTCAAATAATTGCATCATGATTTCAAAATAAAATTGACAAAATGGTATATAGACCGGCAAACTTAAGGGTACCAATCAATTTGTTTCTCCATGTTCGGTTGGACCGATGAGCGTTGAGCAGATTGCTAAAGCACTAGATATAGGCTCATCCAAGCTTAAACCACTATTATACGCCTTGGTGGTTGCAGGATTCTTAAAAGTGGAAGGGGAGTTCTTTTGCAATACTGATTCAGCTAATCGATTTCTTGTGAAGGGCGGTCCGTCATGCGTAGTGGATATACAAGAACT
>JBAVYC010001032.1:0-5868 GCA_049698595.1 Desulfobacterales bacterium
GCCTGGGGGTGTTGTTTCTGCCTTTTATCATTCTGTCCGGCCGCTCCCTGGGGGATATTGTGCAATTCCACCTTGAGCGGGGTGTCCAGCTCGAAAGTACGGCTGCCGGTATCCTCATGCTGGGAGCAAAAATATTCGGGGTTGAACTTGCGACCGAGTCCATTCACCAGGCGATATACCTGAGCGGGGAGCTCAGCAGCCGGGGGGCCGGCGTTGCCGCAATCCTGGCGGTTCTCATTTTTGCATTCATCAGCATTTATGCAGCGCGCAAGATGCAAGGCCCGGATGACGCCCCAGCGCGAAGACAATGGTTGATCAGGGGAATGCTGGCCACGATTTTGGCGCTGCTGGCAAGTTCCAAGGTTTTCAGGCCGCAATATCTCCTGTGGGTCGCGCCCCTGGCCGCTCTTTTGGCCCATGGCGACCCGCCGCGCTTCAGGGCTGTTGGTTGGCGCCTGTTTGGCGTCAATTTGCTGACTGTGGTCTTGTTTTTTTTCTATTATCCCGAACTTGTAAAATTGCAATTGTTGCCGGGGATGCTCTTGTTTCTGCGGAATGGGGTCGTCATCTGGGTGGTGATTTCGCTCTTGGCCTCTAAAACCCCTGTCGCTGATCAATCCGAGCCGGTTTCACATATTCCTGGGCGCCCAAAAAAAATTCTAACGCATTTACCCGTGTTCTTGCTGTTCGTCTGGGGGACGATCGCAGCGTTTTGCCCGGTCAGTTCAAACGACCTCTGGCTGCTTCTGCGCGAGGCCGCCGACATCGTCGCCAGCGGTGAGATTCCCCAGGTCGAACAGTATTCGGCGGTTGCCGCCGGTCGGCCCTACTTAGCCCACGAGTGGCTCAGTGGTCTTATTTTCCTGGGCATCTTCAAACTCGGTGGCGGCGAGGCCCTGACGGTTTTGCGGGCCGCCATCATGCTGGCCATGCTGCTTTTGCTCTGGTACAGCCTGGAGAAAAAGGAGCGCAGCTTCGTCCTGGCCGCGCCCCTGCTGGCATTGGCGGCGTATACCATTCTCATCAGGGTGTTTGTGCGACCCCATATCTTCACCCACCTGTTCTTATGTGTCTGGGTCTTTGCCCTGGCGCACTGGCGGCGGGAGCGCCGGCCGGGTTACCTGATCATGCTCGTGCCGCTTCAGGTCCTTTGGGCCAACCTGCACGGGGGCTACATTTTTGCCCTGGTGTTGGGGGCGCTGATGACCGGGACCACGGCCGTTCTCGTGTGGCGCCCCGGCTGGTCAAAAGACGAAAGCTATACCCGGTCGGATGTGAAGACCTTGGCCGCACTGACCGTTGCCTGCCTGGCCGCCAGCCTGGTCAATCCCAATGGCTTGGGGTTGCTGGAATTTTCGCTGAACATCGGTCTTGCCAGCGACTATATCAAGCAGGTCGTCTTTGAGTGGGCCAGCCCGCTAGGGCCCAAGTATGCACGTTCATATGGCCGCGAGGCCGCGCTTGGCATGTTTTTTTTGATGTGGTTGGGTCTGGCCTTAAACGTTAAACGGCGGCCGTTTTTAGATGCGATGTTGGCCCTGTTGGCCACGCTGATGGCCGTGCAGGCCATCCGTTTCATTTCGTTTATTGGAATTTTAGGTTTTCCCCTGGCGGTACGCGCCTGGCGGGCGGTAGTCGACACCCAAACAAATTCGCTGCCCGTCAGACGCCGTCCACTGATCGAGGCGGCCTTATTCGGACTTTTGTTGGCGTCTACCTTAACTTACGGCTTCCCCTATGGGCAAAGCAAACATCGCCAGGTCGGCTGGGGTTTGGGCGGCCGCATGCCTTATAAAGCCACCCGTTTTCTGGCCGCCGAAGGTTTGGAAGGTAATATTTTCAACGACTATGGCGACGGCGCGTTTCTCATCTATCATTTATACCCCAAGGTGCGGCCGGTAATGGATTCCCGCATCGACGTCTACGGCAGCGAATTAGCCCGGGAGTATTTTGCCAGCCGCGATGATCCCTTGAAATTCTTCCAATACCTCAACAAATACAATGTTGCCTTAATTCTTTTGAGGAAATCGCAAAAAAATCTTCAGATCAATCAATACCTTAATTATATTCCGGCAACGAAATTGCTTTTGGAAACTAAAGATCGCCTGTTGTTCACCTACGATCCGAAGCTACTGCCCCCGGAAATATTGCAGCCGAAGGCCCCTTGACATTCTTAGGACTCCGGCTTTTGCGGACTGCTCAGCTCATATGCAATAATCGTACTTTTCGGCTCGGTTAGCAACACAACTGCGCCCTCCTTCAGTATCAGGGCGGCAACGAGCTCATCCTGTCCGTCATTGTCGTAATCGCCGACGCTATAATCCGGTATGTAGCCGGCCATGGTGCGGGTTTTCCAGTTTGGCCGCAGTCCGACACCGTCCCATGAGAAGGACTCGATGTGGGTTTTGGTGAACTTTCGGAATGTGAGCTTGCGATCGGTTAAATCGTGATTTTTTACCGCAATGACCTCACTTTCTTTTTTCGCCAGGTTCTGCCAGACGACCAGCCGCATGGGAAAATACTGTTTATTTTCAATCTGGCCGCGATCATTCCAGGGGGCGTCGTAATACATCATGCTGCCGCCAAACCGTTCCGGGCTTTCCCACAAAGTACCGCCGGATGGATCGATTATGCGGATATGGTCGTTGTCCCGGTAAGCAATGGCGGATTCCTGGTCGCTGTTGAGCACATCTCCGAGGGTCAATCCCAAAAGATTGGTGGTGCGCGGGGTTTTGATATCCGCGCTGGGGACATATTCACCATTTTGCCAGGTCATTTCAGAAATGGTGCCTGAAAAGGACTTGCCGATCCTGGGCCGCTGGCCGAGCAAAATCTTGCCGCGGGCGGGGGTATTGGCCACCCGATAGATCCAATAGCTGCCGTCAACTATTTTGGTAAAATTCGTCCCATCGAATTCCAGGACATATGAATTCAGCATGGTTTTCTGGGGATTAAAGCTGGTGACAAAAATCTCTGCAAAGCCGTTGTCGTTTATATCGGCAACATCCACAGCGGCTAAATTTTTACTGCTGCTGGCACCGATTTCCGTAATTTTACGAAACTGTCCGCCTTCGGAACGAAAAATGATCACCCCATCGGGTGTAATCGTCACCGTTTCGATTTTACCGTCCCCGTCGACGTCGCCGAGGGCAACGCCGTTGATCAGATACTTAAAATTTGCACTTTTCCAAAACTGCGCCTGGGATTCCCCGGTGGCAGCCGAAATGATTCCGCTGGAATCGGCCGCAGCTTGCTTGCCTTGGCCAATGAAGCCGTCGTCCTCGAGAACGCTTTCCGGGTGGGCATGAATATCTGCTCTTTTGGCCGGTGTGGGCTGGGCCGCAGGCGGTGCTTTGGCTTTGGTTTGGGTCTGGCGGCCGAAGATCTTGTCATTGATATCCACCGCCATCAGGTTGATTTTTGTAATCACCGCCCCTAAATCCTGGCTCTGGTCAAAAAAGGTCATGGTGGGTTGGCTGCCGGAAATGTCCACCATTTTGGAATCGATGCTTACATTTTCGCCCAGAACCGTCAGGCTGCCGAAAAGAACGAAATCCGCATTCAGACGGGTGCCGATGCTGCGGGCGGCGGCCTCATTGACCGCGCCGGATGCCGCCGTGGACTGCATGGCCGCATCCACCTGCGCCCGGCTGATCACCTCCACCTGGCCTTCTTTGGCAAGGCGCGTGGAGAGCATGTCAAAGATGCCGTCCCCTAAAAACGACAGATCCTTTTCCGAATTGATTTTAAACGGCAGCAAAGCGATGCGCTTGACATCGGCCGCCAGCGCGCAGTGGACGCTGCCGAGGGCAGCTATCATTATGCCTGAGAGCACCAGGCTTAGTATTATTTTCTTTATATGTTTCATCTGATATTTCCTCTTTCTTAAATTCATTTTTTTTTATCTGGATGCGGATGTGGCCGTTTTCGTTGGGTTTCGTTCCTCTACCCAACCTACCAAGCTAAGTTTTTTGTAGGTTGGGTTGAGGTCACGAAACCCAACAATTTTTCTATATGTTTCATCTGACATTTCCGCTTTACAGCTTCATATTTTCCATCTCTCAAATAGATCACAATGACAAATCCGACGGCGGTGGACGAAACCTTTCTATAACATTTTAAAAAATGATTATCAAATCATGTTCTTTTAATGATTTTGTCAAACATGGCCTTGACCATGGTAGTATTTCATGGCATCATTTTACGATGAAGCAAAAACACCGTAGAACATTAGAACCCATTTTTAGAAAGCCGGTCAGCGATAACTTGAGGCGGGAAGAAGCTGTCACTATGTTAAGGGCCTAAGGGACACGAATGCCCCTCAACCTTTATGCAGAAATCTATGCGTCCGGTTCGGTACCGCAAGGCTGGATCCCGGTCCGAGGTGGGGCCCTCAAGTACCCGGTACGCAACCGAGCCGTGCTTCGCGAGTTGCGGCTTTTGCGTGTCGGCAAATGGAAAAAAGTAATCAAGCAGGGTAATTTCGGCGAAGTTCATTACTTTGAACACGAATCCGGTAGTGTCGCCAATGTCAAATTCTTTTATGGAACGATAAAATCATGAGACAAATTAATCCATTCCGTGTTGTTCTCTCGGATGCAAGCTGGGGCCAAACAGAACGGTTGGAACATTTTGCACTATTGAATCTAGGCATAGTACAGTCATTAGCCAGCGGGGTACTAAGTGCAACAGAGGCTATCCAGCGGTTTTATCATGCAGACAATTGCCTCTATGTTCGAAAACTTCTCAGAAACAATCAGGCCAATACTATCATGAGCCGTGGGTTACAGTTACCAGACCTTTTTGATTGTTTACCAACAGAGGAGGCACAGCGAGAGTTTTTACATGAACTGGAGATCATACGCTCTTTATGTTTGAAACTTTTGGAAAAGGGACGTTCCCCTATCGTTGCTAATCGTGCGACCGGATAGGAATCGATCAGGTTCGCTACTTAGCGTTTTTTTTGGATAAACGTCGGCCTCCAAGGATCTCAATAACACTTTCGGAGCGCGGGGATATTGTCCTAAAACGGCTTGCCTGCCGATAACGATGATTTCATTATCTTCAACATTGTTGCCGTCCTGCTGCCGGTATTCGGTCAAGGTTCAAACCGTTGATAGACGGACTAAACTCTTTTTCTATTCATATCCCACCTTTGTATCAAATTTCATTTTGACGCCGCTACCCCATTTAATGTCGTACTTTCCTTTGTTTACATAACGATGAAAACTAGAATAATCCCAATCACCAGGAGCTCTGGTCAATCCATGTTTTACCGGATTATAGTGGATATATTCAACGTGCCGTCTTAAATCTTCATGGTTACGTATGAGGTGTTCCCAGAACCGGCGTTGCCAGATTGATTTTTCATTTTTCCTTAATCTGGATGTGGCCTTATTCGTTGGGTTTCGTTCCTCTACCCAACCTACCAAACGAATTTGCCTGCTGAAGTAGCTTTTAATCAATCGCCAGCGTGTTGAAAAATCAGCGTCTCCTTGAGGCAATGTCCAGATACAGTGCAGATGGTCGGGTAAAAGTACGAAAGCGTCAATTTTAAACGGATGCCGTTTTATGACTTTTCTAAATGCTTGGCGAAGCAATTCGACATTATCTGATCGATTAAAGATTTTTACTCGTTTGTGCGTAACCACAGTAAAGAAATAGGTCCCACCTTTTAATCGTGCTCTGCGATATCTCATTTGTATCTATGTTGGGTTTCGCCCTTTTATAGCGGTAGTTAAATCTGTGTCGGATTCTTGTAGGTTGGGTAGAGGTCACGAAACCCAACATAGCAGATCGGGCTCAACCCAACCTACCGACTGATGTGGCCGTTTTCGTTGGGTTTCGTTCCTCTACCCAACCTACAAT
>JBAVYC010001033.1:0-1579 GCA_049698595.1 Desulfobacterales bacterium
GGCTTTTACCTTGCCGAATTTTATGGTTTTGGAACCACGGTGTAAACCGGTTTGTCCCCCTGAAAGGCCGCCTGATAATATACGCCTGCAAAGTTAAAGTAGTTCGCATTGTTGACCACGACCGACGTACAGCCACCAGGTATTGCCGGCACCACCGTACCGATCGGAACGGCCGATGCCGATTGCGCCGCCTGCTGCTGAGCGTCCGCAGTCTGTGGGTTGGCTGCGGCCACCTCGGCAGAGGCCGCGCTCCCCAACACGACTGCGGTCCTGCGTGCAGTCCGGCGCCGGACGCCGAGGATCGCATGCGCGTCAGGCACCAGTTGCACGAACAGAAGCGGCACATCGGTGATGAGCATAAAAACAAGGGCTATGGCTACGACTACCCATTTGCATATCGTCTTCATATCATCCTCCGGTTCGCATCAGCGGTTGGACCCGCTGCTTGTTTAAAATGGCATGAAACTGATCAATTGGGCTTCCTTTGGAGGCGCAAAGCTGAACCGGTTATCAACCACGGACGGCGCTGGATTCCAGGCGCTCATGACCGAAGAGATGCTCAGCCTCGCGGGGGTCCCCGAATCAGTGATAACGTACTTGTACGGTAGGGGCAAACCGCTGTCGGCGACCCACACCTGAAAGTCGACACCGGGGCGACTGAAGAGCAGATGATCGCACGTGACGCCACCGACGACCGACTTGCCAATCACCACTGCCAGGGTGACATCCTGAATCAGCAGCGGATAACTGTTCCGGTAGATCAGATCGGCGATCGGGATAATCAACCCAAGCGACTCGCGGGTGAAGTTGAACATCTCTTCGATCGTTCCGGGCGCCGGCTCGGTCGCATAGACCTTGTCGGACGGGTTGTATAGGGTAAGCGTCTTACCGTCATAGAAGAAGATCTGATCGACCAAGTCGCCGCTACGCTCGGCGCGCAGTTTGTTGGGCCGGCTGACGACCACCTTTGCCGCAATGTCGAAATCAAACCTGTGGCCGGAGTCGAGTGTGTCCTCGAGGGTGTTCTGCGTGTGCACGCTGAACTGCTGAAGGCTGCCAAGGTAGTCGCACATTTTCCTCAGAATCTGGTCGGCGGGAGGATCGATCGACGATCCGGTGGCCGGGCTAATGCTGGGTAGCGTCGATATTCCAATGATGACCAGTGCCATAACTGTCAAAAACGGTATTCTCTTTTTGCTCGTTTTTCTCATAATACCCTCCTTGATTGAATTGCATGATCACTCGAAACCTGGGGGGCCTTTGTCCCATGGATAGCCGTTTTTAGCCATTTGATAACCCACCTCAAATAGTTTGCCCATATACACCGGATCGAATTCCTCGTTGGGTTTAACGTCGAAATCCCCGGGGATAAACGCCAGGTTGAAATCCATGCCATCCCACTGACAGTCGAGATAAATCCGGTACATGTCCCCGATTCCCTGGGTTCGGATGAGAGAATCGATCGTGTTGCCGGAAATTGGCATGAGTTTGGGCTTCACCACCTCATAATCGGGTTTGAGGAAGGAATTGCGTATCACGTAAGCCCGGGGGGAACCCTTGACCTCCAACTGTTGGGTGA
>JBAVYC010001034.1:0-2047 GCA_049698595.1 Desulfobacterales bacterium
GTTAGCTGTCTATCATCCAATATCGAGTACTCAGTATCCAGTATCCAATATCGAGCATCCAGCTTCGAGCATCAAGTATCCTCTACCGAACATCCAGCACCCGTCACCCAATACCAAGCACCAATTACCCAATACCCAGTACCAAATACCCACTACCCAGTACCAAATACCCAATACCCGGCACCCAGGGTGATTCATGACTGAGAAGATCCTCGACATCGACAACATCAAAGTTCGATATTCCGGATTGCCGGTCCTTCAAGGCGTATCCCTTCAGGTGAGCCAGGGTGAAACGGTAAGTGTGCTCGGTTCGAATGGCGCCGGGAAGTCGACCCTGCTGAGGGCCATAATGGGAACCCAGCATGCCTATGAAGGCCACATTCGCTTCGAGGGCCGTGAAATCCAAAAACTCGACACGGAAAAGATCATCCGCTTGGGGATTATCTACGTCCCTGAAGAGAAAATGCTTTTCGGTCCCCTTTCGGTGGAAGAAAACCTCAACCTGGGCGCTTATATTCTCAGCGACACCCGGCAGGTCCGGCAAAACCTCGAGTTCGTATACACCCTCTTTCCGAAATTAAAAGAACGGCGAAACCAGCCGGCCTCCACCCTGTCGGGCGGGGAACAGCAAATGGTAGCGATTGGACGCGGTTTGATGTCCCGGCCGCGGATCCTGATGCTGGATGAACCGTCACTGGGGTTGGCCCCGCTTCTGGTGGACGAGGTCTTCGACACCATTCGAAAACTCAAAGAAGAAGGCATGACCATCCTGCTGGTGGAACAAAATGTGCGTGAGGCCCTGGATCTGGCCGACCGGGGATATGTCCTGCAGACCGGCAGAATTGTCGGCCAGGGTTCCGGTCAGGAATTGCTTGCAAGCGATATGTTCAGGGAAGCTTTTTTAGGGATTTGATTGATATCTTCGATCTCCAAGATGAGATAACAATGGAAATTATGAGAGCATTGAGAATCAAAGTGACTTAACCTACCAGCCGTAGCAGGGGACGGTGTTGCATTACCCGAATATCGAGCCGTATTTCTTCCGTGAATTAGCCCGCCATTCCGGCCGGGGCTTCACCCGCCGCCCTTTCGGGTATTTTGCAGATGGGTAGCCTCCCACTTTAATTTCTTTTAATAGATGCTGTATCAATTTATGAGTTATGAAACCACTGCTAGCTTGTATTCCTGCCTAAATCTGCAGCCAGATCGATCTCATATTTTTTAATTCGCTTCCAAATCGTAACCCGGCTTAGGCCTAATGCCCGCGCAGTTTCAGACTGATTGCCCCCAAATCGACGCAAGGTATGTATCAGTCTTTCACGCTCTTCCTGCCAATGGGCTGCGCTGGATCTGGTATTCGAGGGCGCCAATTTGTTGCCCAAAATGATTTTGGGGGGCAGATGGTCTTTTCCGATCCAGCCACCGGGACAAAGAACGGAGGCATACTCGATGGCGTTGCGAAGCTCGCGAACATTTCCCGGCCAGGAATAGTTTAAGAGTGCCTCCATGGCTTCCGGGGCAAGGCCCGAAATTTCCTTCCCTCCCTTAGCGGCATTTAGTTCTATAAAATTTTGAACAATAACGGGGATATCCTCTAGCCGTTCGGCCAGGGAAGGACACGCTAAGGGAAAGACATTTATTCGGAAAAAGAGGTCTTCGCGAAATAATCCCTCGCTTATCAGCGTCTCGAGATCTTTATTGGTGGCGGAAACAATCCTGACATCAACTGATATCGGTTTGTGGTCACCGACGCGCTCGATCTCTTTTTCTTCAAGTACCCGTAAAAGCTTTACCTGGGTTGACAGGGGAATGTCACCAATTTCATCTAAAAAAATCGTTCCCTCATGGGCCGCCTCAAAACGGCCGATGCGCGTGCGATCGGCACCGGTGTAGGCTCCTTTTTCATGACCGAAAAGCTCACTTTCCAGGAGGTTTTCGTTTAAGGCGGCGCAATTGACTTTAATGAAAGGTTTGGCGCTGCGGGGACTCTCTTCGTGCAATGCCCGGGCGACCAGTTCTTTGCCGGTCCCGCTCTGTCCCTGAATTA
>JBAVYC010001035.1:0-1513 GCA_049698595.1 Desulfobacterales bacterium
ATACGACTTTGCCACCGATTGTTATTACAGCGCTCGTTTAGACCACCTTATCTTCTCTAAGAAATCATCGAATATTACCAAGGATATTTCAAAAAAGGAGGAAATCTCATGAGCAAAGATATGAATGTCCGCTGGGCATGGTTAAAAATTATGTACTGGTATACGATTGTCGGAGCAGGCGGATTCGGTTTGGCAATGGTTCTGTTTCCAGAAACGGTTCGTTCCCTGTTCAGATGGCCGGCCCAAGATCCGATCGTATATGGCGTTACCGGCAGCGTTTGGATGGCTTTCGGGGTTTTATCTATATTTGGTCTCCGGTCTCCGCTCAAATTTGTACCGATTCTGATGATGCAGCTTTGTTACAAATCGATATGGTTCATCGGTGTTGTTTTCCCGCTGCTAGTCTCAGGAAATTTTCCATTATATGCCATACTGCATGTATTTGTCATGGGATCCTACATTATCGGCGATCTGATTGCCATACCGTTTCCCTACCTTTTTTCGAATATGGATACAAAGGATAGTGCGCTTGCACCAGAAACGGCGTGAATTATCCCTCTATTTTACCTAAAAAAGATGAACTTCGCCAACCCAATTTCCAGAAGGAGCGTGACGCATGAACAAAGAAGATAAAGACTATATAATTGTCGGAAGCGGTCCCGGCGGGGCTACGGTTGCCAAGGAATTGTCACAGCGAAAAAAGAAGGTACTTATTATCGAGTGGGGAGATAACGACCCGTTGACCGGAAGCTTCTGGTGGGGAGCCAAATCCCTTCTAAGGCCTGGCAGGAGTTTGCTGTTTACCCCACAGATGCTGGGATTGGTGAGAGGAATTGCCGCCGGCGGCAGCACGGTCTTTTATTACGCAACCTGCTTTCAGGTTCCCTTCGATATGCTCAAGTTCCATGGTTTGGACATCACCGCCGAAATACAAGAAGCGCGCAACGAGTTGCCTATTGCTCCATTGAAAGATGAAATGGTGGGCCCCATGGCCGGCCGAATCATGGAAAGCGCGCTGGACCTCGGCTACAATTGGCAGAAGCTGGACAAGTTCATGTATCAAGATCGCTGGGAACCGGAATACCCGTTTAGCCACTATGGTGACCCTAACGGCGTAAAATGGAGTGCCCGGATGTACATTGACCAAGCCATCGCTAATGGTGCAGAACTCATCGACAGGGCTAAAGTTAACCGGGTAATTGTTGAAGATGGCACAGCCATTGGTGTCGAGTTCACCAGAAACGGGAAATCATCCCAGATTTTTGCGCCGAAGATTATCATCTGCGCAGGTGGAATCGGCAGTTCCGTTATCCTGCGGGCCAGCGGTATTGAACGCGCAGGGTATGATTTTTTCTTTGATCCCCTGATTGGCGTACGCGGTATCGTAAACGATATGGATGTTCCCCCGAGTGAAATTCCCATGTCCGCTGGGATTCACATGGAAGACGAAGGCTACATGATGACCGATATGTCCCATCCCTCGGCGACGACAGCTCTTTTTGCCGCTCAGGTT
>JBAVYC010001036.1:0-2112 GCA_049698595.1 Desulfobacterales bacterium
CGGTAATACTGTTATAGAACATCCGGTCCAGCAAACCCTTTTCGGCACAATAGGCCGCGCCCTCCAATTTAGCCGGCATCATAATAGCGTCAACGCAAAAGGGCATGTCACTGACCGAGGTGACAAAATCCACATATTTTTTGAATTTTTCACCCGGGCTGGCGACAATGTCAGCCATGACGGGCACACCGGTATCCTTCCACAGCTTGTCTGCCGTTTTCAATAATTCCTCGGCCCGTGACTCATTAAATCCTTTTCTGCGGCTGCCCTTATCAAAAACCTTGTCGCTTTCCTGAAAGATGGAGAAGCAGCAGACTGTGGGATAATCTCCTGGCTGACCGCCTAGTTTTACGCCACCGACGTCATATACCTTGGGCTCATTGCTAAAACGTTGCATAACTTACCTCCTTTAATCGTTAACGGGTTTAGCACCGCATTATCTATTACCAAAACTTCCTTTTTTTTATATCGTCTAAAAGATGATTTTTAGAATTAATCTAGATGATTTTATAAACAATAAAATCGAATCCATTGACATCGGCCCGCCGGTATGAGAAAAATTTGACCGCAAAAAATTAAAAAGGCAGCAGTCATCATAGACGGAGGCAATAGCATGACGGATATAGTTTTCAGCTCATGGGGCGGAGAAATTATCGAAACCCGCGGCAATGAAACGCAAAACCAGGCGTCAATCAAAATGCTGGATTTGCCCGAATATTTCAAACAGGACGAAAAGATAAAGGCCTTGATGGGCTGGAAAGGGATTGTTCTGCGTTCGCCCGAAGTGGATATCATTGATCTTTGCCGGGAATATTTTGAGGCCGTTCTGGCGCATTCAAAAACCTGTGATAAATGTAACTACTGTAAGACGGGCTGGGAAGAGATGCTCGAGGTCTTTCAGGATATCGCCGCCGGTGAAGCGACCGAAGAAGACCTCGAATTTATGCAGTCGGCTGCTGAAGCGATCGTCAGCAATGCAAAATGCAGCATCGGCAAATCCGGACCGACACCGCTCTTTCATGCCCTCAAATATTTTGCCGATGATTTTTCACAGGCCGTCCGCGGCGAGAAACAGGTCACCAAGGGAACCTATTATTCAAAATTGACGGCCCCCTGTTTGGACGCCTGTCCGATTCATCTCGATATTCCCAAATATATCGAGTTGATCAAAGACGCCAAATTTGCAGAATCCCTCACTGTAATTCGCGAACGTCTGCCCATAGCGGGTATCGTGGGACGTGTCTGCTTCCGACCCTGCGAAAAACACTGCCGGCGCGGAAATTTAGATGAACCCATTTCGATAAAAGCGCTCAAGCGCTTTGTGGCGGATCATGAAGTCTCTGAACAAAAGGAACCGGAATATGATATCACCCCCTCGGAAAACAACGGCAAAGTAGCCATTGTGGGTGCCGGTCCGGCCGGAATTACCTGTGCTTATCACCTGGCCCGTAACGGGCATGAGGTGACGATCTATGAGTCCCTGGGTGAACCGGGCGGCATGTCGGCTGTGGGTATTCCCGACTACCGACTGCCCCGCAATATTCTGCAACGTGAGGTGCAGCAAATTCAGAAAATGGGCATTTCCATCAACTACGGTCAAACCATCGGAAAAGATCTGACCCTCTCACAGCTTGAAACTGATTTCGATGCGGTTTTTATCGGCATTGGTGCCCAGGGCAGCATCCATATGGGCATCGAAGGTGAAGACCAGGAATATCAGGGATTTATCCCGGGACTTGCGTATCTGCGAGAAGTTAATGCCGGCCGCGATCCCTATCCGCCAGGCAAAAAAGTCATGGTCATCGGCGGCGGAAATGTCGCCGTTGATTGTGTTCGCTGTTCCCTGCGCACCGCCAAAGAAGATATTCATCTGGTTTACCGCAGGACCCGCAACGAAATGCCGGCCGATGATGCCGAGATTCACGATGCCGAAGAAGAACAGGTGCAGTTCCACTTTTTGACTGCACCGGTGCGTATCTTGGCTGAAGACGGCAAAGTGGTCGGCCTTGAATGCATCAAAATGGAACTGGACGAACCGGACGCCAGTGGAAGACCGCGACCGGTGCCGGTTGAAGGCTCGGAATTTGTTTTTGACTGCGATACCATTATTTC
>JBAVYC010001037.1:0-16495 GCA_049698595.1 Desulfobacterales bacterium
GATCAAGCAGCTCAGACGACCAAATTATTTCCAGATAAGTTGTAACCATTTCACACCGCTTTGGCTCAATATTAACGATGGCCCAATCAGACCGAGCCATCTCAGAGTAAGTACGTGATAGTGCTTCATTCTGACCTCCTTTCAAGGGTGGTTCATCGTTGGTGGGCCACCCATTTTTTATGATGTCAACTCCAGAAGATGAATCGCTGAAGATCCGAGAAATTTTTGAAATTTTATTGATTAATACTGAATAGAGATTATCTTTTATAAATAAATTTTGAACAGGTACGCCAGCTAAGCGTTCCCGCTGCCAAATCATTTACCTTAAAGACGACTCCCCTTAGTCAATATGAACAGAACAGCCGACATCGAACGAGAAACGACGGAGACCCATATTCGAGTCTCATTGAAGCTGGACGGACAAGGCCAAGCGGAGATATCCAGTGGAATTCCCTTTTTTGATCATATGCTCACCCTGTTTACCGTCCACGGGTTTTTTGATCTGTTCCTGCATGCCAAAGGAGATCTCGACGTCGATTTTCATCATACGGTGGAAGATGTTGGCCTGGTCCTCGGACAGGCAGTTGCCAAAGCTCTTGGCGAGCGTAAAGGAATAAGGCGTTACGGCCATGCCGTTACCCCCATGGATGATGCTCTGGCTGCTGTCACCATCGATCTGTCCAATCGTCCCTTTTTGGTTTATAACGCACCGGAACCGGCTGTATCAGAAGTTGGGCTTAGTCCTTCTTTGGCCAAGGAATTTTTCAGGTCACTGGTGAACCGAGCAGGCATGAACTTACATATAAACGTCCCTTACGGTGAAAATGAACATCATGTGATTGAATCCATCTTCAAGGCATTCGGCCGGGCTCTGCACCAGGCTTCAGCCTTTGACAAAGGGATTTCTGGAGTTCGATCATCCAAGGGGGTTCTGTGAACATCACCATTAAGATGTCACGGAATTTTCACATATTTTTGGGAATATAGTATTTTATGTGGCCAACGACGTTTGGAAGCCACATGGAATGATGGAATAGTGGAATGATGGAATACTGGGTATGAAAAGCGGAAAAAGATCTATTATAGGGAAAGCGTTGTATCTACATTAAATAATGTGGCCCGACAGATACCCATTTTGTGCTTTCACCCAGAAAATATGCAGCTATTTCGAGAAAATCAATACGAATTATATTCATTTTGATTCTCAAAACCCACAATTCCATCATCCCAGAACCCATGATTCCAATAATCCAGAATTCCAACAGTCCAATTGGGGCGAAGCCCCAACGTTTTCTTTACATTATGCTCATCATCCCAGCAGTTGATATTAAAAATGGAAAGTGTGTAAGACTCGTTCAGGGACGGATGGAAGATGAGACTGTGTTTTCCAATGACCCGGCTGCCATGGCTCAAAAATGGGCTATGGCTGGGGCTGAATTAATTCATGTAATTGATTTGGACGGCGCCTTTGAAAAAAGTCCGCAAAATATTGAGGCTATCAAAAACATACTTAAAACCGTCGATACGCCGATCCAAGTTGGTGGTGGTATCCGCACTCAACGAACAATCCGGATGTATATTGATATGGGGGTAAATCGGGTTATTATCGGAACTGAAGCGATAAACAATCCGGATTTGGTGGAGCAGGCCGCCCGGGTGTTCCCCGGCCAAATAGTCGTTGGTATTGATGCCCGCAACGGGCGTGTCGCCATCGAAGGGTGGACCGAAACCACCCCTATCAAGGCCGTTGATTTGGCCAAACGATTTGAAAAATGCGGTGTTGCCGCTATAAATTTTACCGATATTTATCGGGATGGAATGCAGACGGGGGTTAATATCGAGGAGACCCGGCGAATTGCAGAAGCAATCAGTATCCCTGTTGTTGCCTCCGGTGGCGTCTCCAACATCAAAGACATTCAAAATCTTCTGCCTCTGGAAGCATCCGGCGTCACAGGGGTCATAACGGGTAAAGCACTATACA
Source organism: Desulfobacterales bacterium (assembly GCA_049698595.1). Classification (GTDB taxonomy): domain Bacteria; phylum Desulfobacterota; class Desulfobacteria; order Desulfobacterales; family JAFDCJ01; genus JAFDCJ01. The sequence goes on from JBAVYC010001037.1 coordinate 1,982, forward strand.
GCGGAACATTGGACTTTAAAGAAGCGTTAACGGTGGCGCAATTAAAAGAATAGCCCTTCATGTTTTTATTGGGTTTTGGTTTAAGAATATGATCCTGTTCTTGTGTTGCGGCACGGCAGACAGAAAAAAGTCCTTGACAAATATAACGTTGAGAATTAGATTTCCCTGTTAAACTCGGTTGGAGCCTGATCTTGGCACTTATTCCATTTCCCCATGGATATTTTCAGAAAAAACATATAATTTCGGACACTTCAAATTTGGCAGATTTGATTGGCAAAGGTTGATTCCTAAACCCTTCCACTAATATTCGTCTTACCTGTTTCATAGCAATGGAGGTTACTGTTATTGGCAGGTTTTATTCCTGAAGATAAGATTTCAGAAATTAAGCAAGCTGCTGAAATTGTGGATATCGTTTCTGAGGCCGTGCTGCTGAAAAAAGCAGGTAAAAACTTCATCGGCCTTTGTCCGTTTCATACGGAAAAAACGCCGTCTTTTACGGTAAGCCCGGATAAACAGATTTTTTATTGTTTTGGATGCGGTGCGGGGGGAAATGTTTTCAGTTTCCTTATGAAACAGGAAGGACTTTCATTTCCGGAGGCTGCCCGAAGACTTGCCAAACGTTATGCTATCGATCTCCCGATCAAACCGCTGTCGCCGGATCAAAAAAAGAAGATTAGCGAAAGGGAAGGCCTGCTCGATATCAATCGGCGGGCCATGGACTTTTTTCATCAGGCTTTATGCCGCGACTCTGCAGGACAGGCGGCGAGGTCATATCTCGCACACAGGGGGGTATCGCAAAAAACTATTGATGACTTTAAACTCGGTTATGCACCTGATGGTTGGGACCGTCTTCTAAATCATTTTTCTAACCAAAGAATATCTCTCACTTTGATCGAAAAAAGCGGCTTGATTCTCCCGAGGAAAAACAAGAGTGGCTACTACGATCGCTTCCGAAATCGAATTATGTTTCCGATTGTTGATGCCAACATGCAGGTGATTGGATTCGGCGGCCGTGTGTTGGATGATTCTCTACCGAAATATCTTAATTCTCCGGAAACCCCGGTGTATAACAAGGGACGGTCCCTCTACGGCATTCAACAGGCCAAAGAGAAATGTCGAGCCACGGGGACGGTATTTATTGTTGAAGGATATCTGGATCTTTTGGCGCTTTATCAGCATGGCATCGAAAATTCCGTAGCTACCCTCGGAACTGCATTAACTTCAGACCATGTCCGGCTGTTAACCCGCTATGCCGGGCGCATGGTTCTGGTATATGATTCCGATGAAGCCGGAATCCGTTCCGCTCAACGTTGCATCGGCACCTTTTGGAGGGAGCATGTTGATTTTCGCAGACAGGACGTATTCAGCGAAGAAAAAGCAGATACCCATATTCTGGTTTTACCGGCCGGTCATGACCCGGATTCCTACGTATTTGAACACGGTCCGGAAGCATTTCTGAAGGCCGCGTCCAAATCGCCGGGTATCATAACCTTTCTCATGAACCGTGCTGTTGATAAACATGGACTTTCCACCGAGGGGAAAATACATATTATTTCAGAATTGCAACAAGCGTTGGCTGCCATCAATGATCGCGTGGCTCAGGCACTATACATCAAGCAGCTGGCGGAAAGAATCGGCATTGCTGAGACTGCTATTCTGGAACGGATAAAAGATATTTCAGCCGATAAATCCAGGCCCTTCTCTACGGGCGTTTCGTCAAATGCGCCTCCGGCCGGCTCTCAAAACCGTAACCAAAAAAAATCAGTTTTAGAGACCGGGGGTCCAGAGGACATTTTTCCAGGTAACCGCGTAGAACGGCAGATCATTGCGATGATGATTCAATTTCCGGAGATTTTGCCCGATATTAGCAATTATAAGGTATTGGAATTATTTAATGATGGTGCGCTTAAAAGTATCGGCAAATTTATTTTAGAATTTAACCCGACTTCCGCTGTTCAGATTTCAGAGTTGATGTCTCAGGTTGGTGACAGACAAAAACAGGCGTTGATCGCGTCTCTCGCCATGGGGGATGAGTCCTGGAATAGGAAAGGGTGTCTCAGACTTCTTAGAAGGTTTGTTGAAAGCGAGCGGAAACTTCGAGACGGTGGTTTGCTGGAGAAGCAGATCAAAGCTGCAGAAAAGAGCAATGATCATGACCTGCTGCTAAAGCTGCTATCTAAAAAACAAAAAATGGCCGAACGCAATGAAAAACAAAAAATGGCCATATTAAATGAGAATTAAAGGTTTCAGAAAAAAATATCGGCCCTGACTGCGAAGGATTTTGGTTCCAATTGCGGTTGATAAATTGAGGTATTTGGGAGGCATGATTTTATGGCCAGAAAAGCTGCTGAAAAAAAGGAAAGCAGTAAAAAGACTCAAGTGAAAGCATCCGTTAAAAAAGTTACCGGCAAAAAGAGAACCGCCAAAAATAACGTTAGCAAGGATATTTCAAAGAAAGGTGCTAACAAGCAGAAAGATGACAGAAAACTATTATCTAAGACAATCAAGGCGCTGGTCTCCAAAGGAAAAAAACAGGGGTATCTAACCTATGATGAAATAAACGAAATGCTACCGAAAGATATGCTCTCTGTCGAGCAAATCGATGAAACGCTGATGTTGTTTTATGCCAGCAATATAGAGGTGGTCGATGAAAAACATCAAAAGAAAGTCGTAAAACTTAAAAAAGCAAAAGAAAAGAAGACGACAGGCGGCAGTACGGTTGCCGCAGACTTTGGGACCGTAACCGATCCGGTTAAAATGTATCTACGCGAGATGGGCCTCGTGACCCTGTTAAGCAGGGAAGGGGAGGTCGTTATCGCAAAAAAAATTGAAGCCGGTGAGCAGGAAGTTCTCCGAGCGCTTTTAGAGAGTACGGTGGGGGTCGAGTCCATCATAAACCTGGGTGGAAATATTGAAGAAGGGGCTCTGCGACCTAAGTATGTGTTAAGAGATGTCGATGAAGGCGACACCCTTGCCGATGAAGTCGCGCAGACTGAAAAATTTCTGGATACCATTCGAAAAATCAAGGAGCTCCACGACGAAAATAGAGAATATCGGGAAAAACTTTTTATTGGAAAAATGAAATCCGATGAAAAGCGTCGAATAAAACGAAATATTGGCCGGCGTGCGAATAAAATTTTTGAATTGCTGAAGGACTGGCGTCTTGAAGCCAGTGTCATCGAAGGCATTGAAAGTAAAATCCGGTATCAAATCGGCTGGTTCGATGGGATGAATAAGAGGGCCGCTAAGTGTGTTGAAATATTTGATTCATCGATTGCAGACGTAAAGGAGAATTTAAAAACCAAAACCCAGTTTATAAAATGGGCCGCCACGCGCTGTGATTTACCCAAAACTGAGTTGGGAACCCGGTCTGATGAAATAAAAAAAATTATAGAAGACATTGGAGCCAAAGAAATCGAGATAAAAGCCGATTGCCGGATGTTAAAAAGGATCATGGCTGGCGTCGCGGAGGGGCGTTTCCGGGCAAAACTGGCCAAGAGTGAGCTTACCAAGGCAAATTTGCGGCTGGTTGTCAGTATTGCTAAAAAATATACCAACCGTGGCCTACAGTTTCTTGATTTAATTCAGGAAGGTAACATCGGCTTAATGAAAGCCGTCGATAAATTCGAATATCGACGGGGCTATAAGTTCAGCACATATGCGACATGGTGGATTCGTCAGGCCATCACACGAGCAATCGCAGACCAGGCCAGGACCATCCGGATTCCGGTACACATGATTGAAACCATCAATAAGCTCATCCGCACCTCGCGATATTTGGTGCAGGAGGCCGGACGCGAGCCCACTCCGGAGGAAATCGCCGAAAAAATGGAGATTCCTTTAGAAAAAGTTCGTAAGGTGCTCAAAATTGCCCGGGAACCGATTTCGCTGGAAACTCCGATCGGAGAGGAAGAAGACAGCCATCTGGGTGATTTTATCGAGGATAAAAAATTCATGCTGCCCTCCGATGCGGCTGTCAACATGAATTTAGCCGAACAAACCCGCAAGGTTCTGGCAACCTTGACACCCCGCGAGGAAAAAGTGCTGCGGATGCGCTTTGGTATTGGCGAGAAAGCCGATCATACGCTAGAAGAAGTGGGGCAGGATTTTTCTGTGACCCGTGAGCGCATCCGGCAGATTGAAGCCAAAGCATTGAGAAAGTTGAGGCATCCGACTCGAAGTCGGAAGCTAAAAAATTTTATCGATACTTGACAAAAGGATCGTGGACGGATAGGAACGTTCTCGTTGCACGGGCCCATAGCTCAGCTGGCAGAGCCACCGGCTCATAACCGGTAGGTCCCTGGTTCGATCCCAGGTGGGCCCATTCTTTTACAGAACATATTACGAAAAAAATTCTATAAGCTTTGAAAGCTGCCGGGAATCTATTCACTTGATATTTCATGATGAGTATTCAGGGTGACTCAGGATGGCAAATTATTCGGCCGTGAGGATTCATGGTGCAGGCGCGGGTACATGACAACCCGCGCCTTTTTTAATCCACAGATTTTTTGGATGACACGGTTTAATCTAAATAATGGTTAACAACAAATAGGAAACCCAATGCCTAAAATTTCCGAAGAGCAAATCGCTACCCTGGTGAAGCTTCAGAAAATAGAAACCGAAGCCCAAAAATTACAATCATTTTTGAACGAAATACCGGTTCGGATCGAAATTCTTGATGAGAGGCTGGAAAAATTTGTGCGCAGTGTCGGGGAAGATGAGAACGTTATCAGCGAACTCAATAAAAAATATCGCACCTATGAGTCAGATGTCCAAATGAACCTTGGCAAGATCCAAAAAAGCCAGGATAAATTGCGATCGGTTAAAACCAACAAAGAATATCAGTCATCCTTAAAGGAGATAGAAGATATCAAGTCAAAGAACTCCAAGATAGAAGATGAGATGTTGGAATTCCTGGAACGAATCGAGGACGCCGAAAAAGATTTAAACGAGCGAAAACAGCGCTATTCACAAATTGTTGACGATACAAACCGGGAAAAGGATTCCCTCAATCGGGATACTGAAAGATGCCAAAAGGATTTGGCTCAGTTGGGGTCCGATCGCGACGTCATTACGGCGTCACTGGACGGCGCGATTCTTAATATTTTTAACCGCGTAAAAGCGAAACAGCCGGATGCCGTGGCTATTGCAGAGGTTAAAGATGAAGTCTGTCAGGGGTGTAATCTGAATATTCCGCCCCAAATGTACATTGATCTCCAGCATCGCAACAGCTTGAAGAACTGTCCCAGCTGTGAGAGGATTATTTATTGGGAAGACCATAACAAACGGCCGGAGTAAAACAAACGATCGCTGGATCAACGCCTTGATCCGGAGGAAAGTCCGAACACCACAGGGCAGGGTGCTTCATAACATGAAGTCGTGGCAACGCGAAGGAAAGTGCAACAGAAAGTATACCGCCCGGCATCGGACGCTTCAGTCTGGTGCCGGGTAAGGGTGAAACGGTGCGGTAAGAGCGCACCAGTTCTCCGGGTGACCGGGGAAGCTTGGCAAACCCCACCCGGTGCAAGACCAAATAGAGGAGCATTTGAGGGTAGCCCGCCCAAGTTCCCGGGTAGGTCGCAAGAGATGTCGGGCAACCGGCGTCCACAGATGAATGATCGTTGCCCGGTTCGGGGAAACCCGGATCGGGGACAAAATTCGGCTTATGGGTTGCTCCGGCCGTTTATCCCAATGTTGTATAAACAACTGACTAAGGATGACATTCAATCAATGGTGAACTCACAATCCAATCACGAAAATTCCTTTGAAAAAAAAGTCCGTATTTTTTCCCATGATTATCTGAAATGTTGTGTCTATATATCCGCTGTCAATAATCCAAAGAATGAATTTTCCAAAAAGCTGTATTCAAAGCTTATATCAACCTCTATGCTTCTCGAGGATTTTCTGGACTACCATGGTGCCAAAAATAATAAGGATTGGTATTTTTACCGCGAACTTTCGGCAGCCGTGCGACACCTGAGCCTGGGGGCCAACTTTCAGAAACACTTAACCAATCGTCTTGCCTTTTACGACCTTCCGGAATATAGCAATTTTAAAAAAGAGGGAGAAGTTACTCTTGACTTTTTAACAAAAACCTTGATTAAAATGGCCCCGGTCATCCTGGAGGAAGCCAGGCTGCATGCCATTGCAATCCCACAAGACCGGTTTGGGACCGAAGATTTTCCGAGCATTACCACCCAAGATCTTCTGCGGTATGACATTGACGATCAGGACAAAGATTCGCAGAAAAAGAACATTGTTAAAATTGCCAATGACTTTCTAAACATTACCAAAGATTTCGATCCGCTGAAATTCTATGATCCTTACAAATATGAGGAGATCCTGGTCCTTGTTCCCGACAGAGTCAATGAAGTTGAAATCCGACGCCATGAAATGCTTTTGCACAACCTCCAGTCGTCTTTTGATACCTATGTCATTCATGGTGGCTTCCTCTACGGCAATCGCAAATTAAAGCAGTTGAGAGGTTTCTTTTCAGTCGTGTTTCACCTTCTCCAGATGGTGGGGCGACTGCTCCATTTTTATGAGCGTCATCTGCATGAAGCCGGATATAAAAACACCTATAAGGTCATACAAGACCGGCTATCCGCTCTGGTTGACCCCGCAACCCTCCTTGACCGCACCATAAATTACGGCCTTTTTTACGCCTGTCATTTTTTAACCACCGGCCAGGAATTGGCGCGGGAAATTCTCAATGAAAATATCGAGCGCGCCAGTGTTAAAGTAGGTATTCCACAAAAACTTGGGTTCCATGCACGCCCCAGCCTGCTGGTTGCCAAGATTGTGCAGCACTATGGTGGACGGGTGGAGTTGTGCATCAACGACGATCGCTTCGATGCAAGCAGTGTGCTTGATATTCAGTGGGCAGGTGGAAAAATACAGAAGGAAAAGCTTAAAGAAGTTGTTTTTGAGGGAGATGCCAGAACCCTAAAGGATATTGAAACACTGGCTAGTGTTAATTACGGCGAAGACACCATGGGCAAAGGGGTTCCGCTCCCGGTGGAGTTGAAATATTTAATGTAGCTATCATTTTACATAGAATACAAGGAGATTTTGATTATGCAACAACACACGACCAATGAAGGTGCGCCCCAAAGCGATATGGCTGGTGAAGCTTACCTGGCTCAACTTAAAACTACTTTTGAACAATTGCCCAATGATATCCCGCTTTATCTTTTTACGGCCAAGGGTCATGAAGACGTTTTCACCCATTCCAACAGGCAGGTCATCAGAGCTTTTCGCGAACTTAGCGACAAAATTAACCTGCGGGAATATGATTTAGACCATGAATTGGCAAAAAAATGGAATGTCACCAGCTCCCCTACTTTGTTGATTGCGCCGGAACGATATTCCATTCGATGGCTGGGAGCACCCATGGGGGAGGAAGCACGAACTTTTCTTGAAATCCTGCTATTGGTCGGGTTGGGCAAGAGTAATCTTAGCGATCAGTCGGCCAATGTAATCAAAAAAATTGATTCACCGCGAAATATAAAGGTTTTTGTCAGCCCAACCTGTCCCTATTGTCCGCAAGAGGCCGTAAATGCAGTTAAGGCAGCCATTGAAATGCCCAAAACTATTTCACTTGAAATTATCGATATCCAGTCCGAACCGGAATTGGCCAATCAATATGCGGCCCAAAGCGTGCCCCAGGCTTTTGCCAACGATGTTCTCATAGGGCAGGGGGCTCAGCCCGAAGAGGTTTTTATCCTGTCTTTGAAAAAACTGGAGCCTCAGACCGTTTTTATTCCCGACAGCGATGCCGAAATTGTCGAAACCGATTTGTTGATTATTGGAGGGGGGCCCTCCGGATTGACGGCCGGGATTTACTCCGTTCGCAGCGGATTGCAGGCTGCCGTGGTAGAACGCGAAGCCCTTGGAGGCCAGGTGGCGACCACACCGATTGTCGAGAATTATCCTGGTTTTACGTCGGTCGGCGGCAAGACCCTGGTGGATATTATGGTTAGCCACGCCCTGCAGTATGTTCAGATTTTTCAGGGAGAAGCTGTGGTGGATATAGAGGCCGGAAAGCCCATTACCGTATTGACCAGCCGCAGGAAGTTTTTAACGAAATCCGTGCTTTTAGCCACCGGCGCCACCCATCGACACCTGAACGTGCCCGGTGAATCGCGACTTGCGGGGAGAGGTGTCAGTTACTGCAGTACTTGTGACGGACCACTTTTTAAGGGGAAAAAGGTGGTTATGGTAGGCGGCGGTAACAGCGCTGTGACCGAAGCCCTGCATCTTTCCCACATGGGTATTGATGTCACCCTGATCCATCGAAGGGACAAATTAAGGGCCCAGGATTTTTTGGCAAAGCAGCTTTCGGACAATAACATAGCGGTGATCTGGGATTCTGAAATTAAAGAAATCCGAGGAGAAGAGAGGGTTGAGGAAGTTCTCATTTTCAACAATAAAACGAATGAATCATCCACCTTTGAAACCAGCGGCGTGTTTATCGCCATCGGATATACTCCGGCCGTTGACTTGGCTCAAAAGCTGGGAGTTGAGGTGACCGCCGACGGCTATATCAAACACGACGGGAGACACCGCACCAACATCCCCGGTGTGTATTCAGCCGGAGATGTCGAAGGTGGCTATAAACAGATTGTCACCGCATCCGGGCAGGGTGCAGAAGCCGCCATGACCATATTTGAAGATTTGATTAATCCATACTGGTTGAACTAATTAAACGTCTCGGAATTTCTATAACCTACTGATAATATAATGATTTTATGGATTTCTGAATTTTCCCCGGAAATGGAATAATGGAATAGTGGAAGGATGGAATATTGGTTTTCAAAAGGATATTAGCCTTTTTAATTTTATCGTGTATACGAATTTTACCATTAATCCAACATTGCATTATCCCAGAACCCATTAATCCACTATTCCAGCATTCCAACATTCCAACATTCCAATTGGGGCGAAGACCCTAAGTTCAATGTCCGTTATCCCTGGTCCGTTTTTGACTGGAAATGAGGGAATTGCGATGGTCTCGAGCGAGTGCATGATGGAGGCGCCGCAATCTTGAAACCTTCCTTGTCGGTGAAGAGAAAGGAATATCCGGATCAGCCGCGTGTTGCGGTTGGAGCGATCGTCTTCAAAGACAATAAGGTATTACTTGTTCGGCGGGGAAAACCACCGGCCCGGGATTTCTGGGCTATTCCCGGTGGCAGGGTCAAAATCTGTGAAACTCTTCAGCGGGCTGCCGAAAGAGAGATCTTTGAGGAGACCGGAATTACCATACAGGCGCTGGAACCGGTTTTTACCTTCGATTACATTGAGCGCGACGAATTCGGTCGCGCCAGATTTCATTATGTCATAATTGATCTGACAGCAGAGTATGTGGGCGGAGAAGCGAGGGCAGGAGATGATGCCGCAGAAGCCCGCTGGGTTTCCTCACAAGACATAGCGACCCTAAAAGTTAGTTCAAAAACCCGTCAGCTGTTAAAAGAGCGCTTTGATTTCGGTTAATCCCCAATAGGCTCCTGGCTTTTTCACTCCGACTCATCGACGTTGAGTTCGATTTCCACGCGACGGTTTTTTTGCCGACCCTCTGCTGTATTATTTGTGGCAATCGGATTTTCAGGGCCCAGCCCTTCCGCTTTGATATTGGCAGGATCCACCCCTTTACCGACGAGATATGTTTTAATTGTGTTGGCCCGGAATCGGGATACGCTGACGTTATAGCTGTAGTCACCGGTAGAATCGGTATAACCTTTGATACTGATTCTGGCGGAGGTACTATGCAGCATGAAGTCCGCGATGCGATTCAATGTCAGATAGGACTCATCGGGAAGTTCGTTTGAGTTGCGTTTGAAATAGATAAATATTTTTCGTTCCAGAACGGGGGGTTCTGCCTGTTGTTCGCTCAGCACTTTCTTGGGCTCCTCCTTAACTTCGGCTGGGGTTGCTGCTAGGGTTGGGGTATCTTCCCTTTTCTGCCCGTTCGTCGTTTCTTTATCGATAGGTGCTTCTTTCACCGGTTTTACCGCTTTTGTTTCATCGACTTGGTTGTTTTCAAGGGTTTTTAGTTCTTCAGGTCCCGGCCCCTGATAGTCCTGGGGTGCAATATCTTCCATGGACCAGCGGGGCCTGTCACTGATTTTTGAATCGAATAAAAAATAAATGCCGAAAACAAGCAACATGAATATGGCGGTAATAATTCCCGCTTTTTTAGTGATGACGGCCTTCGGTGCGGCGGCAGGTTGCGGTGATAGTTTGCCAAGATTGATATTTTTGCCGTTGCCGTCCTTAAAGTCAACTTCCACCGGAATTTGAAGCTCTTGTTCACATTCCTTGATCACCTTCTTGTCTATTGATTTTAGATCGTAGGAATAGCCGGTCAACAAAGCATGGTCGCAAATGATATTAATCAAGCGTGGATAACCACCGGAAAAGTTATAGATCTCGCGAACAGCATCCCGACCGAAGATGTCGCGGGTGGCGCCGGCGACCTTGAGGCGGTGCTCGATATACAGGCGGGCTTCGGCTTCAGTCAGCGGATCGATGTGGTAGCTAACGGTAATTCGTTGTCGGACCGCTCTGTTTCGGTCCTCCATTAACATTTTATTGAATTCGGTCTGCCCGACAAAAAAAATATTGATTAGTTTCCTGTCCTGCAATTCGATGTTTGACAGCAGTCTTATCTGCTCAAGAAGATCATGGTTCAATCGCTGGGCTTCATCAATGATTAACAATACTTTTTTTTGGGAAAAATGGGCCTTATGCAGAAACTGTTTCAAATGGATGAGAAACTCGCCTTTGCTGTCGAATTTTTTGTGCATTTTAAATTCGATCGCCAAAAAGTTGAAAAATTCCAGACTGCTCAATCCCGGGTCCGGTATTTTGGCAACAATTGCGGCCACATCAATCATTTTTATCAGCCGATTTATCAGGGCGGTCTTACCTGTGCCCACATTACCGGTTAGAAGTAGAAAACCCTTATTCTCCAATATACCGTATTTAAGGGTGGCCAGAGCTTCGGAGTGTTTTTCGCCGAGCCAGAGAAACTTCGGGTCCGTCGTAATCTGGAACGGCATCGCTTTTAAATTATAATGAGTTTCGTACATATGCTGTTATCTTAAAATGCCGCGACCATAATAATAATAAATGGCCAGCCAGAGAACAAAGAACAGGACAATATAAGCGGTTCGCTGACGGATGAGTTTTTGACGTTTTTTATCGATTAAATTTGCAGAGTTCTTTAATTCGCGTTTAACAATTTCCATTTCATCAAGCAGACTCTTCAAATCCGCAGTTGCCGAATAGCTAACCAGACGCTTGGACTTGTGTTCAAAATCCCGCACGTTAAACGCATCAAAGGCGATTTTTTGTTTTTCAGTGACATAAGAAATTTCATGTATTTCTTTCGCCAGTTCCGCGCAGTAAAACTTGCGATATGGGTTTATTTCGGGTATTTCTCCGAGTTGTTTGATTCTCCGGTCAATCCCATCGTTGAGCTCGGTCGAGATCTCTAATAAAAGGCCGTCCAGTTCCCCAATTGATTTTTGATTCTTAAATAGATCCTCACCGCTAAGGGCAGAAATAAAAAAAATTAAAAATCCGGCCGTTATACAACTGGTCACAAATTTTATAACGACGACGACATCACGATTCAGGATGGACATGAGACATTTTCCTCTAAAATTCGCTCCTGTTTTCGAGACAACCCGGATGCAATTTTTTAATATATCTAAACGGTTTATATTACAACTTATATTTTTCGAAACCCGAATCCAGATGAGTTGGGAAATGAAAAAAATACAAATAAGCCCTAATCCGCACTTCTTAAATTTTGATGTATTTCATTAAGATCGTTGCTGTCTCCCATATTTTCCTGGATCCATAGCAGTGATTGACCATATTCTGCAGCAAGGGCCTTAATGGCCTCATTGTAACTTTTGTGCTTCAAAGCTTTGCCCGTCCAGTATGGAAAAGGTCTCCTTGGATTATAGAAAGCGATGCCGGGAGATTTTTGGGAAGGAGGCCGGCCGGCATTTGTTTCCTGGTTCGAAACCGGATTTGCCAAACTCTGATGGATTTGTACAAGATCATTGGTGTCCCCCATATGGGCTTGAACCCATTCCGGCGAACGATTATATTTATTGGCGAGGGCCCGGATGGCCTCATTATAGCTTTTGTGTTTTGAATTTTTACCTGTCCAGTATTTGTAGGGTCTTCTGGGATTGTAAAAGACATTTCCTTCTGAACCTGGCGGGCTGGTCTTTTTAGTGTTTTTATCGTTTAAAGTGATTTTATTTTCCCGACGATTTTTAGCACGTGAAGCAGCATTTTTCAGCGCATTTGTTTTGACGATTCGCAGAACATCATTTTGAGGATAGGTGAGTACCCATCCGGCGTACTCGCATTTTATTTGACCGTCTTCTTCCCAGGCTTTTTCCTGGCAAATTGTTTTCATGCCATCTTTAAAATAGATGATATCTGCTTTAACCGGCAATACGAGCAGGTTCAGAAACAGGCATGCAACAACGAATACTTTCACCTTTTGCTATTCCTTTTTTCTAATGGATATCTGTGGTTGGATCGAACCCTGCGAAGCGAGGGGATACCGGATTACCAGATTTTGCAGGTGTTTTACGCTTAATCGGAAGAATCTCGCGTTTCAGGAGATTGATCGTCAATTCATTCCGATTGTCGCTGGTCAATTTGGGACGAAGGGGATTGAAGTACATCTTTAATCGCCCTCAGCATTTCGTCGCGATCGATTGGTTTGGTAAGGGTGCAGGCGGCACCAAGTTTTTTTGCTCCCTTCAGATACCCCTCGGGTTTATTCAAGCCGCCGCCGGACATCGCAATGATTTTTACATTCGGAAACTCTTTTTTCAAATCGATGATCAATCCAATGCCATCTTTGTTCGGCATTATCAGGTCGGTAATGATTAGCTCGGCCGGATTCTGGCGGAAAACTCTAATTCCCTCTATTCCATCAGGCGCTTCCGCAACTTCATATCCGTCACGTTCCAACATGAGTTTGAGCATTGACCGTATTTGAGGTTCATCGTCAATAATAAGGATCAGTGCCATGACTTTTATTTCCTTTCCATGCTCAAATGGATCGAGATCGATGATAACTTTGAATTAGATCATAACTTTATGTGTCTTTCAACATTAAAAATTATACACCGGCCGACTATTATTAGCAAATATGTACGAATTTTTAAAAAAATCAAATAATTAATTGACACCCGAATAGGAATATGTTCAAATAGTGAACGTTCAATGACTGAACGCCTGCATGCTTCCAAATCCTGTGCATTTTTCTGTCTGGAATTCTTTTCATAGGCTTTTCTACGTAATTTACCGGGCGGAGCTGTAACCCAAAGGGCAGAAAGTCGGAAAACCTTGATGCCGTTTGACGGCATTTATTCCGAGCCGCCAAACTACCCCTTAATGCCACCTGAACCCACACCTCATTTCCGATATCCAAATGATGGACCCCATTGATTTACGTACCTTAAAAATCCTTGAAAAGGTCGCCAATGACGGTACTCCGAGCCAGAGGGATTTGGCACGGGATCTGAATATTTCCCTTGGTCTTGTAAACTCGTTTATCAAACGACTGGCCAAAAAGGGATATTTCAAGATTGGTCATCTTCCCAAAAATCGGGTGCGATATATTCTCACACCCCGGGGTATTGCAGAAAAGTCCCGGCTAACCTATGAATATATCCAATATTCTTTTAAATTTTATAAAGCTGCCCGTCAAAAGCTGCGAGATTTATATGCAAAGCTGGAAACACAAGGTGTCAGGTGCATTGTATTCTACGGCGCCGGCGATCTGGCTGAAATCGCCTATTTATCTTTGCAGCAATCCTGTATTGAACTGGTTGCAGTGGTCGATGATGGCAGAGTTGGCAATAATTTTATGCAATTCACCGTTGCCCATCCCGATCGGATTGAATCTTTTGGGTTTGACAGGATTCTCATAACATCTGTCGATTCAAAGGAAGCTATTTTTGGAAAAATAGCGACCATGGGAATATCTCCGGGTCGCGTGGTGGAGATCGGTTAGAACGAACCCTCTGGATGTTTGAAATATGCCGGGAAACGTCAATAGCATTACCAAGACTTAAAATATCGGCCTATATGATTTAGCACCGAAAATTTTGATTTCTGAAACGATTTTAATAATTGCCCGGCATGCCAAGGTTTGTTCAGGGAGGCTTTTTCAAGCAGGACAAATGCTAGTCCGCAAATCAGGCTCAATGGATAGAGACTAAATTTGGAATAAAATGATTGCGTCAGACCACAATAGACGAGGTTGATCCACAATAAGGCAAAGGTGACGATGATAAGATTCTGATCGTCTTTATCCCTTAGGCGGCTGTGTTTTTTATTGACTTGCACACCAAAATATGATCAAACTGCTTGTTTTTAATTGTGTTTAATCTCAAGTACTTAATATCAAATATACAACACGTGTGGTTTTGTATGGATCCGAACGGGTAAGCCACCAAGCGGAGCTGTGTCCAT
>JBAVYC010001038.1:0-2374 GCA_049698595.1 Desulfobacterales bacterium
CAACAAAACAGCCGGTCTGATCGAAAAAGAAACTCTGAAAAAGAGAATATCGAATATCGAATAATGAATATCGAATGTCGAAGTAAGGTATTCTGTCTATTTTATAAAAATGACTGAGCGAAGCGAAACCACCCTTCGACATTAGATATTCGATATTCTGCGGTTCTGCAGTTCGCTTTTAACTTGGCGTAGTTTCACACGAGACGTCATTAATCGTTAACGTTCCAAACCATCTAACCATTTAAACCTACGCCATGAAAATATCTGTTGTCATCCCAGCCTTCAATGAAGAGCAGGCCATTGGTGAGGTCGTCCGGGCCGTTCCCACTGGTCGAATTCACGATATTATCGTTGTCGACAACGGGTCCACCGATGGTACAGCCAAACAGGCCGCTTTAGCCGGAGCCAGAGTCGTTTTTGAATCCCGGCCCGGATACGGATCTGCCTGTCTGGCAGGTGCCAAGGCTGCCGCTGAGGCCGATGTGCTTGTATTTTTAGACGGCGATCGCAGCGATGATCCGCGTCAGTTGGAAACGGTGGCCGCTCCGGTCCTGGACAACCGGGCGGATCTGGTGATCGGCAGCCGCATTAAAGGGAACCTGGAAAAAGGTGCCATGCCGCTCCACGGTCGTCTGGGAAACCGCTTTATCGTATCGTTACTGCGGCAGCTTTACGGAGCAAAAATAACCGATATCGGATCGTTCCGGGCCATTAAATCTCAAACCTTATGCGATCTGAAAATGGAACAAATGACATATGGCTGGCCGGTAGAGATGGTGGTTAAAGCCTCCCGAAAGGGCTTGCGAATTCAAAGTGTGCCGATTAATTACCGCCGGCGGATTGGCAAATCCAAGGTAACCGGGACAATTAGAGGCACAATCCTGGCCACATATTATATGTTTTTGGTGCCGTTGAAATATCTTTTTTTTAAAGCTTAAGCCGAATAACCACAATCAATAGCTTCCATCAAACATGCGCAATGGCGGTGTAATTAGAAATTTCGCTGCTGGTTGTGCACAGATTCGATACTGCCAGTCCGTGCACATCGTCATTGCCGGTCAGCCGGGCAAAATCTTTGAGCTCTTCGGTGGAAATCCGAAGAAAGTTTTCAAGTCTTTGGGCGGCCAGGTCGATGTCAAGACGACGGCGTAATTCTGGATCCTGAGTGGCAATTCCCATTGGACATTTCCCCGTGTTGCACACTCGATACTGCTGGCAACCGATGGCGATCAGCGCTGAAGTACTAATGGCCACAGCATCGGCCCCCAACGCCAGTGCTTTAGCAAAATCCGAGGATATCCTCAACCCACCGGTAATCATGAGACTGATGTCTGTAACATCATTCTCATCCAAATATTTTCGTGCCCGATAAATCGCAAACAGAGTGGGTATGGAGGTGCTCGCCTTGACAAATTTGGGTGCCGAACCGGTTGCCCCGGCTCTTCCGTCTATGGTGATAAAATCCGGTCCCGCATAAACAGCAAACTCAATGTCAGCCTCGATGTCCCCGGCCGCCAGTTTAATGCCGATAGGCCTTCCTCCGGACGTCTTTCTCAGCCAATCCACCCTCTGTTTTAAATCTTCGCGGCTGCGGATATCCTCAAAATGGGAAGGGCTTATGATATCTTCTCCCTCTTTGAAACCCCGGATCTTGGCGATTTCCGATGTCACTTTATTGCCGGGCAGATGTCCCCCCATTCCCGGTTTAGCAGACTGACCGATCTTGATCTCAATGGCATCCACATTTTTCAGGTTATCCTCAGTCGCACTATATTGATTGGGAACATATTCAAAGACATATCTGTAAGCAGCATCGAATTCTTCCGGTAGAATGCCTCCTTCTCCTGAACAGATAATTGTTTGTACCGCCGCGCTGCCCTTAGCCAGTGCAATTTTTGCTTCCTTCGACAGGGCGCCGAAGGACATGTGTGAAATATAAATCGGCGTTTCGATAACAAGCGGTTTTGCAGCTCGAGAGCCGATTACCGTTTTTGTATTTACCGGCGCCTTTTTATTGAGCGGCATCTTTGCCAGTTGAGCCCCTTTTATGAGTATTTCATCCCATGAAATCACAGGCTCCTTCGTACGCATGGGTTCATCCACGGTCCGGTTGTTCCGGGCGATTTCTTGAATATCGGCAAAATATGGCTCAGCCTCAGCCATTGTTTTCTGGAGATCAATGAGAACCGGCGCATCGGTCTTTTCTTCCAGTTTGTCATCGTGGGATGCAGGCGCAGACTCGGTTTCATCCGCCCTAATAAAGTAATTTTTAGGAGATTCACAGACCGGACACACCCAATCTTCCGGAAGATCATCCCACTTTTGACCGGTTTTTTCTTCATCATGGACATATTCACAGACACTGCATATGTAT
>JBAVYC010001039.1:0-2750 GCA_049698595.1 Desulfobacterales bacterium
GGCTTTGCCGGGTTGGGTAATGATACACATTGTACGAATCTGCAACAAAATTCTTACTTTCCTAATTTGTTTTGTCGCGTTGTGGGCGTGCTTAACTTCACCGGTGCCGGCCTCCGTCTCCAAAAAAAATGTTGATCATTTTGAATTGGTACAAAAAAAATTGGTAAAAGACGGTTTTGATCATGAAAAAATCCAACGTCTCTACAGTCGGCCCCAGGTTTTTTTCGAAACTAAGGGTGTCACCTTGTTATTCACCTACAGTGAGGCCAAATTGGATTACGATCAGTTCGCCGCCGACCGGCCGATCGACAAGGCCAAAAAATACATGCTAAAGTACAAAAAAGATCTTGATCGGACTGAAAAAGCCTACGGGGTGGACAGCCATGTCATCACCGCCATTCTTCTGGTGGAATCCAGACTGGGAAAATACCTGGGCACACGATCTACCCTGAATACCCTATCCACCCTGGCCTCCCTGATGGACCCGCATACACGCACTGAATTCTATGATCAAATCCCGCAGGCCAAACGGATTTCAAGAAAAAAATTCGAGAAATCAGCCCAAAGAAGATCAAAATGGGCTTACAAGGAATTAAAAGCCTTTTTAGAATATACACACCAGGAAGGATTCGATCCCGCCGAAATACCCGGGTCTTTTGCCGGCGCCCTGGGGCTCTCCCAATTCATGCCCAGCAGCATTCTTACTTACGGGAAAGACGGCAACAACGACGGATCCATAGACCTGTACACCCATGCCGATGCCATCGCCAGCATCGCTAACTACCTTAAGAGTCACGGCTGGCACCCGGGAATCAGCCGTAAAAAAGCGGAAAAAGTCATTTATCGATACAACCACAGTGCGTATTACGTGAAAGCGATTTTAAAAATCGCCGACCTTCTGAAAAAATCAGCGACCACCAGCAAAGCTGGGGGTATGAGCATGGCCCCTGGAAGGGGCCGGGGCCACCTCTGCTGGGGACCGCTGATTTTTAAAAAGAATTTTTTGATTTCTGTTTTATCGGATCTGTCGGTTTTGATGACCACTTGACCGATTCATCATTTGCAAGTATCTTGTTTGCCTCGGCCAGGTTTGAGGGTGGTTGTTCTTCTGGCGCATACCAACAGATAGTAAAAAAAGATGCAAAAATTCTTTTTTTATCAATTCATAAGCCGCCGGCATCGATCATACACTCACCCATCAAGCATGCCCTCGCGGTAACGGTAGAACCTTTTAAATTCTCATCCCGCTAAATCGGGGTGGCTTATGAATTGAGTTAGAGATGGGTATAAAAACAATTGTTATTTTTGTTGGTTTATGTGTACCGTTTTTCTTAGGCACCATCTGGGCCGTCGTGGATGTGGCCCAGAAAGATTTCGGTCCAATGGGGAAAAAGGCACTGTGGTGGATTGTCGCATCGGTGCCCTTTATCGGATTTATCATTTATTTGATATTTGGATTTAGAAAAGGGATAAAAACAGGACTGCGGATATAGCGGATTGAGTGCAGACTGGATTGCTAATAAACAACGGGCGACGGACAACAGACAACTGACCATTTCGAGAAACTAGAGGTTAGGGGCTTCGCCCCAATAAGAATGTTGAGGTAAAAACAAAAACCTCAAAAATACCCAATACCTACATTTAGTTGTTGAAATTCCGAGACGTTAAATTATAGTTTGACAATTACGTATTATTTATATATTCAGGCGTTAAAAATTTCAATGGTCCCATCGTCTAGTGGTCTAGGACGCCGGCCTCTCACGCCGGTAACGCGGGTTCGAACCCCGCTGGGACTACCATAAATATTACCGGGGGTTTATATGAGATTATAAACCCTTTTTTTATACCTCAATTTTAAGCTTCCCAACACTATTCCCAACAAACTTCGCTGAAAATCAATGACAATTTATCTACTTTAAAATATAGGCAGGAGCCTATCCCGACGGAGGTCGAAAGTTTGAATGTCGTAATCCTCCCAATAAAATTCCAAAACGATACGACTATGATTTGACGTGGGATGGGACTATATGTGAAAAATGACTTTTTAATGTTGTTTTGACAGTCCCTAAGCTTGAGTAAACCATTTCTGATCGATTTCCTACTCAGGTAATCCAATCGCTAATCTGCATTTCCAAAAATTGCATATTACATCAGCACATCCAATCAATTTTCAACTCCGTAGAATTTTAAACTTTAGGGCACGATATGAGGCCAGGCACGAAATATACACTTTCTATAGATTGTGGATTGGATAGAGGAAAACCACATTGGCCGGGCGCTTTAGATTACCGTTACAAAATGGATGCCCGGGGTGAAAATCCGTTTACAGTGACAGCCTGGAGAAACTGGAGGAAATGTTGCTTGAGGATATTTTGAACCGTATTGATTGCCAACCGTGGGCCGAAATGAAATGAACGGTGCTGAACTGGTAGATTGGTATATTTGATTATGCGGATGAATCGCAGTTTGGAGACTGTTTTAAGATCCCAAAACAGTATTGGCCATATTTGTTGGATACGATATGGATATATGCAATAAATTAAGTTGGTTAATATTGAAGATAGATAGCAGAATAATGAAATCTGTGGGTGAAGAATATACGTTTACATTATCTGTAATTTCTTAGGGTCAAATATTTAGCATATTCGTTGGAGGTATCTTGATAACGTTTAAACATCTACGGCTTGACCGTAGCATGTTTCTTGTTTGAATTATATCAGATTGTTTTTTTTCTGATCAGGTAGATGCCG
>JBAVYC010001040.1:0-1950 GCA_049698595.1 Desulfobacterales bacterium
CAAGTTAGAGGCGCTGTTCGTATGAAATTCCGCTTGGCCGAAACAATGAAAAGATTGAACGTTGAACATCGAACGCCCAACATCGAACGTCGAATATTGATGACGCTGCGCTTTGTCGATTTTAAAACGAGAGAACAGTAGAATACTAGACCATAGAATTTCGAAGGGTAGAATCACCCCTGGCCTTCGTAGCCCCTTCATTCGGAGGACCAGGCTTGCCCCGTCTTTTTTTAAATTGACAGAATACATTATTCGATGTTGGACGTTCATAAGTTTTTTTTCCGATCAAACTGGTCGTTTTTTTGGCCAGCGGCGCCGCTCGTGTTAAACTACATTCAAAATTACAGATTAGCCACAAAGGCACTAAGACACGAAGGGATGATATGTATTTTAATCTTGGTGCCTTAGTGTCTTTGTGGCTGAACGAATAACATCAAAGTTTTTTCTGCGGTCAGATTGGACGCTCGCGGCCAGAGGCGCCGCTTATAAAAATATTCCGCCTGAAGCTTCCAATCTCTGCCCATTCACCCAGCGCCCATCCTCTGAGCACAGAAATGCTACCACACCACCAATATCATCAGGGACACCGACACGCCCCAGCGCAGTCAGTGAAGCAATCATTTCTTTTCTTTGGGGATCGGCATCAAAAGAGGGTTTGGTAAAGTCGGTTTCAATGGCACCGGGGGCAACCGAGTTGGCGGTAATCCCTCTGTCACCCAGCTCTTTGGCGATGTACTTGGTAAACGTGTCCACAGCGCCTTTCATCGAGGCGTAGGCACTGTAACCGGGCAATGTAAACCTGGTCAGCCCTGAAGAAATATTAATGACGCATCCATTATCGTTTATTAAAGGGATCGCTTTCTGCGTGAGAAAATAAACGCCCTTGAAGTGAACGTTAAACAAACTGTTAAAAATCTCTTCAGTCGTTTGCGCGATGGTTGCGGTGGCCCCGATACCGGCATTGTTGATGAGAAAGTCAAATTTATCTCTTCCCCATTTGTCCTTCAATGCATTGGATACCTGGCGCATAAATCCGTCAAATGACGTTGTGTCCGCAACGTTCAGTTGAAGGGCAAGAGCCTTCTGGTCATGGGTTTCAATCTCTGAAACCACCGCATCGGCCTCATCTTTACGGCTGTGATAGGTAATGATTGCATCTGCACCATATGCAGCCAAACGCAATGCGATGTTCTTCCCGAGTCCCCGGCTGCCGCCGGTTATAACTGCAATTTTTTGATTAAATTTCATGATAACTCCTTTGTTGATGATACCCATTCGGCAGCTATTTTCTACTTTTGGTACACATAATATTGTGTCATAACAAGAAAATCAATGCAAGAAGATGCGATTTAAATTTCGTTTTTTTAAACCCATCATTTCATAATTCCATTGTTCCATCATTCCCTCCGGGGCGTAGGCGCTACCCTACGGGCCGGAGGCCGATTGTGAGCGAAGCGAACTAACTTGAATTTGGGAATGGCCATATTCTGGATCTGGAATTTATTATTGACAAAGACAGCAAAACTCAAGAAGATTGTTATTAGCGAAGATACTTTTCCATCAAAAAACATACCCGGAAAATGCAGGTGGATGGCATGAATGCCTCACCATTGCTGATAAAAATTGCCAGAACGTTGCACCTGGTTCGTCTGGAAACCGTCATGGTTGGAAATGCAGCCGCCGCTTTACATGGCGCACCGGTAACAACTCTGGACATCGATTTCATGTTTAGAAAAACCCCCACCAACCTGCGCAAGCTGAAAGATTTTGCTGAAAAACTCGACGCTCAGATCCTGAAACCATTTTATCCGGTGTCTTCCCTTTACCGGGTAGTGAACGATGATACCGGGATACAGGTTGATTTTATGTCGATACTGCATGGCATCAAATCCTTTGAAAACCTTCGTTCCAATGCCGTCGAAGTCGAATTTGAAGGGTATGAACTAAAGG
>JBAVYC010001041.1:0-2611 GCA_049698595.1 Desulfobacterales bacterium
GGATTCCGCCATCTGATCTAAAATACGAAGAAATCGGGTGGGTAACTGCTGATGGTGATTTTAACCATCCTTGGGCTGAATTGCTTCAGATGATGCAGAAGGAGGCTGCCAGTCGTGGAGCGAATGCCCTGATAATTGAGGACAAATTTACCACCAAATTGGACTCCGAGGTTAACCTTGGCAGAAGAGATGAAGATCGGTCTATCACTGCCATTGCGGTAAGAACTCTTGAATGAACTTAGAATTGGACACCACGAGAATTCTTTTCGTCATATTGATGAAATCTGCAAATTGCACTGATTGCAGGTACTGGCAAAAGTACCAGTTAGTGTCATGAATAGACAACAAGATAAATGTAAATTGATGAGGTGTGTAATGAGAGCTAAATACAGCTATGGACTTTATATTATCTTGATAATTATTTTATCCATGGTAGTGGGTGCATGTGGAAACACGAAAGCCCAAAAAAAAGCTGCAGACGGAGCTGCAGTAGGTGGGCCTAAGACAAAGCCGACCGTTAAAACCACCACCCCTGAAACACGCGATGTCACTTTGGCATGGGATGATGTACCAGGTGCGACTTCCTACAATATCTATTGGAGTGATAAACCGGGAGTTACCAAAAAGAATGGAACCAAAATATCCAACGCAAAAAATCCCCACAAAATAGCCGAGTTGAAAATGGGGGAAAAATATTATTTTGTTGTATCAGCCGTCAATGCTTCCGGCGAAAGCAAAGGGTCCGAAGAATTCTCAATCACCGTCGGGCAATGAGATTTAAGATTGCATGTAACTGCCATATATTTGTAATTTAAACAAGAGGTTAACTGTAGAGATACTCAAAAGATATCTTACAGCGAGCAATCGTTTTTAGTCAGCCCATAGCTACCGGATGGCTTCATATCCGCCTTCACGTTCTTTTTTGGAAAAAACAATCTGCCAGAGGTGGTTGCGCCTCGATCGAAAGGCGCCGGCACAGGACAACAGATAATAGCTCCACATGCGGTAAAAACTTTCATCGTAAACGCTCTTTAATTGATCCCAGTTATCTTTAAGATTTTTATACCAAGCCATCAGTGTGCGATCATAATAGTGGCCGAAACTGTGCCAGTCCTCCATTACAAACAATCCTTCTGCAGCAGCACTGATTTGGGAAGCTGAAGGCAGCATTGAATTTGGGAAAATGTATTTTTCAATCCAGGGATCTGTGGTATTGGTTGAGGTATTACCACCGATCGTATGCAGCAGAAACAATCCATCTGAATTCAAACATCCGAGAACTGATTCCATGTACTTACGGTAGTTGGGCAGACCGACATGCTCGAACATACCAATGGAGACAACCCGGTCAAAACGCTCCTGGAGATCCCGGTAATCTTTCAATTCGATGGTAATCGGAAGTCCTGCAACCCGTTCGCGGGCCAATTTGACTTGCTCCTGAGCGACAGTGATGCCAACCACTTCAACGCCATAATTTTTTGCTGCATAAACGGCAAACCCTCCCCAGCCGCAGCCGATATCCAGAACTCGCATGCCTTCTTTGAGCATCAGTTTGCGACACGTCAAATCGAGCTTGGCCTCCTGGGCAGCGTCGAGGTTGTCGGCTTGCTTCCAGTATGCACAGGAATAGTTCATTTGCCGATCCAACATGACAGAGAACAGGTCGTTTCCGATATCGTAATGCCGTCGACCGATTTCAAACGCTTTTTGCCGGGATGTTTTTTGAAGTAATATAGCTTTAAACCCTGCCCACAAAGCCGCCCGGGATGCCCGCACTTTTCTATCCAGGCGAGCCCCCATGACGTGATAAAAGAATTGATCCAGAGCAACACAATCCCACCAGCCAGCCATGTAGCTTTCTCCTAAAGCCAACGATCCTCTGGCCAATATCTCAGGATAGAAATCGGGGTTATGGACATGGATGTCAAAAGGTTCTGTACCGTCAATTTGTATTCTGGCGGGTTCTAATAGCTCTTGAATGAGGCGTTTTTCTCTAGAATTCTTCATTCACCCAACTCCTTTTGGGTTTGGAAGGAAGAGATCGATCGTTGAAGATGAACGAACAATTTATCCGGCGGGTGAGATCCTGTCAAAGATAAAATGTCAATTAAACAAATTTTATAAATAACAGAGGTGTTAATGTAATATGAAATGCAAAGAATGTGGATCAAGATCTATCTTGGTTACCAACCAATTTAGGGTTTTCTAAGCCTTTTAAGGTTGTCTGTCAAAGCTGCGGTATAAAATAGTGCTGAATGGACTGAAGGCGACAAACAAATATTGCGTCTATGTATCATTTATTGTAAATAGGAATCTAACAAACTATTCAAATATTCAAACCTGGTGGGAGACTGACGATTATGCCTTACGGATATACTGGAAAAACACTGCATGTTGATTTGTCAAACCGTAAAATTAACGTCGAGGACAATGACGAAACTTTTTACCGCAATTATTTAGGCGGCCGTGGTGTCGGGTACCGCTATTTATTGACGCAGGTTCCCGCCGGAACGGATCCTTTGGCACCGGAAAATATTTTAGTTTTGGCCACCGGAGTCATGACCGGTTCCCCGCTGGCGGCCTCCTGCCGGTTTGCTGCGGTGGGCAAATC
>JBAVYC010001042.1:0-2067 GCA_049698595.1 Desulfobacterales bacterium
GGTCATGGCCTATGTCGGCTTGCGATTAGGCGAAGCCTTGGCCATGCGGCTTTCGCATTTGGATGTCGACAAAATGGCCTACCACGTCACTGAAAGCTATAAGCTCAAGTGCTTTAGAAAACCCAAATTCGGCAAGACCCGCATCGTAGACTTGCCGGCTTATCTGGTTGACGAATTAAAGGCCTATGTTCGTCAGCTGCAAAAAGAGAACCTGAAGCAGGGCAGGGGCGGCGTGGTGGATCTGTTGTTTGTCGATCCCAAAGAAACAGGCCTTTGGCCGTATAGCCAACGCAAGGTTCAGGGGCTGGTTAAAAAGGTGTGCAAGGCGGCCGGTCTTGGGATCAGAAACCCCCATGACCTGCGGCACACTTATGCTACTTTGTTATTGATGGCCCATCAAAGCCCGGGCTATGTTCAGAAACAACTGGGGCACTCCTCGATTTCAATTACGATGGATATCTACTGTCACTGGATTCCGGGGGAAGGTCGCGAAGGTCTGGAAGAGGCTTTGGGTGGCGAAAAATTTGTACCAAATCGTGTACGAAATCCGCATATCTTCGCATATATGAAAAAGCGACCTCAGTAACTTGCTGAAATCGCTTTAAAAAGCATGTGGTTGGTGCCGAAGGCCGGACTTGAACCGGCACGGCCGTAAGCCACTACCCCCTCAAGATAGCGTGTCTACCAAATTCCACCACTTCGGCACGTTTTGATAAAAAGTACGAATAGCCGGAAGATGTTTACTCTGCCTGTTTGGCCGGCTGTGTGTCGCTGCTTCCGGTTGTCGGCGGTGTGGCTGTACCGGGTGCCGCCTGACTCTCAACGGGTGCCGGTGCGGCTGTGCCAGGTGCCGTCTGACTTTCAACGGGCACCGGTGTGCCGGTGACCACCGATTCTCCAGTGCGATGACCGGACAGGTAAGCAAGCCCAAGTGACGTGACCATAAATATAATGGCTGCCGCGGTTGTGGCTTTACTTAGAAATGTGGATGCGCCGGTGCTGCCGAACAGGGTCTGGCTGGAACCGCCACCGAAGGCAGCTCCCATGTCTGCCCCTTTTCCTGTTTGGAGTAATACGATCATGATCAGCGCCACACTTACAATAACATGGATGATGATAAGTAATATCGACATAATGTTCTAATTTTTTCCTGTTAGGACACGGATCAACACGGATCTAACGGATAGCAAAGAGTTTGGGTATTATTTTGGTATAATTTTTTATTTCAATTCTTGTATTATGAATTTCTTATCTGTGTCTATCTGCGATAATCTGTGTCCCTAAAAAATTATTTAAATTTAACGATCCGGCTGAACGATTCCGCATCGAGGCTCGCGCCGCCAACCAGCGCCCCATCAATATCCGGCATTTGCATGAGTTGAGTGACATTGTCTGGTTTGACGCTGCCCCCATACAAGATCCTAACGGCGTTCGAGAGCGCGGCGCCGAAATCCGCCTCAACCAAAGACCGGATATATTGATGGGCCTCCTGGGCCTGATCCCGGGTCGCAGTTTTCCCGGTGCCGATGGCCCAGACCGGTTCATAGGCAACCACCAGGGTGGCTAGGTCATCCGCAAGGTATCCTTCTAACCCCTTTTTCACTTGTTTGTCAAGCACAGAAAATGTTTGACCGGCATTGCGTTCGGCTTCCGTTTCGCCCACGCAAAAAACCGGGATCAGCTGTGCATTAATGGCCGCCCGAATTCTTTTATTAACCGTTTCATCGGTTTCATTAAAAAACTGACGCCGTTCGGAATGGCCGATGATGACATATTGACATCCGGCAGATACCAGCATGGTTGCGGATATTTCCCCGGTATATGCGCCCTCTTTTTCCCAGTGCAAATTCTGGGCCCCGAGTCCCACCCGGCTGTTCTTGACAACTTTTGAAACCGGATCAAGGGCGGTGAACACCGGTGCGATCATGATTTCCACATCGATGGTGTCTGCAACCAGCTCGACAAGCCGGCCGGCTGTTTCAACAGCTTCTGAAGATGTTTTATGCATCTTCCAGTTTCCAGCAATAAGCGGCGTACGGTTATCCATTTTACGATCTCCTTGTTTAT
>JBAVYC010001043.1:0-11186 GCA_049698595.1 Desulfobacterales bacterium
CCGGAATACCTTACTATCTGTCATTTCATTATTTTGCTTTGGGTATGGTTCAACTAGCGTCCGGCAACTTCAAAGCCTCGCAAGCGTCTTTTAACCGCGCATTCGAGCTGTCTCACAGCCATAATGAAAAGTGGATTGAAGGGACAGCACGGATTTATCTGGGAATTACGATTGCCCAGGATGATAAATCACAAATCGAAACAGCGGAGAAAACTATGCTTGCAGGAATTGAGATATTGGATGATAGAAAAATCAAACCATGGTCATCGATTGGCTATTACATTTTAGGCCTGTTGCAAGCTCAGCGCGGGAAAATGGAACAAGCGCGTATTCACCTGGACACTGCCGAGAGAATGTTCACAGAGATGGGAATGAATTACTGGTTATCCCTGACCAGACGGGCGGGAGATATTGGATAGGAGCTGTCTGGTTTTTTTCAACCCGTAACGATGAACCCCGCGTGTGGGGTCGACGCGTCCCGTCCTAGCTCGCAGAGCGAAGTCGGGAGCCCGCCGGGCGCAGCCCCATAAGCGCTGACTTATTTTTAAGCCGGGAAACTGTGGAAGGTTCGCTGAAAAAAAATGAACATCGAACATCGAACGTCCAACATCGAATGTTGAATGGTAAAATATTAAGAAACAGACAGAAACAGTCACTGAAGGTTTAACAGCGGATAAAAGAACACACAAACCAATAGTTTAACCAACCAGCCTGATTTTTTTCAGATCATATTCTATGGCGTCCTTTAGCAAATCAACTTTAATCGGTTTGCTAAAAATGCCATCAAAACCAGCCTCAAGCAATTCGTCCCGATCAAATTGATGAATATAACCTGATAAGGCATATATAAGCGTCTCGGGTTTGGTAATGCGTGACCGTCGACAAAATTCGGCGCCATTCATCCAGGGCATGCGAAGATCGGTTATGATTACATCGAAATCCTTCCATTCCAATAAATAGAGCGCCTCTTCGGGACTGTCCAAAGCAACGACAGAATATCCATGTGATTCAAAAAGTTTCTTAAGAAGCTTACATTGGGTGGTACTATCATCGATTACCAAGATATTTCTGCTCATCGTGAATTTTAAGTGTCGCCTAAGGGGGGTTAAAGAAAAACCGGACTATTTGGGCCCTCAATAAATTGACGCTTACCTTATCGAAGGCCATCGACGTTGTCAAATGCAATTATCTCGATAAACATAAATTTATCGCACGGTTTAAATCCTGTTTGGAGTTAAAACCGATTGAGTCATTTCAGGACGTATTACAGAATCGGAGCAAGCTTCTATCGCTTCTCATGACAATCCGTGCACTGCTTATAGGGGGCATCCGTACCCCCTTCCTTGGCAAGCTTTCTGTGGCAGCCTTTGCAGTTTTTGTGAAAGGCGATATTCAGTTTCTTGGCGTTTCCCTTGCTCTTTGACGGATCGTGACATGCGGAACACTTCTTGACAGGTTGTCCCTCTTGCCAAACGTTTTCACCGTCCCTATACTCATGGTGACAACCGTCACAGGCTTCAACATAACCTTCGGCATGCTCTGAATGGGAAAAGCGTACCGGACCCTTCCGGTCGGTTTGATAAACTTTATTTTCGATATAAATTTCCTCCGGCATCGCCTGCTCTTCGGCGGCAATTAAAGCAGCGGTTGTCACCAAAAGAACGCAAATGACGATACAGGCAATGGCTGCCAGGACTCCGGCGAAACCAGCTTTTTTCTCCTGCCCTACCCTGAAACCCTGATCCATTACAACCTCCTCGTCCTGGGTTACACCTGATGCCAGCTGCAGATAATTTCAACATGGTTCATAGCAATTCAACCGTTGTAAATCAATATTTAAGTCCCTAAGGGCCTATTTGAGAGCAATTTTTCACCCCATAGGCGCTTCCCACCACCCAATAATCGAACCGTATCTTTTAAACCAGAGCCCCTCTCTTTGTTCAATTTCACGTATCCAATCTCCCAGCCCCGATGCATGATGGATAATAAGCGGGGTACTGTGAGGCGGCAGAATATCGTTGGGCAGACCATATATGGAAATGGTTTGTTGAATTCTTGCGCTAATTTCTTTTGTATCCCATGGCGTGGGATGTATGAATCCATGGATCGCCCCCTCCTTGCTTGAATATCCCAGTTGGTGAGGATATTCCTCTTTTAGCTGCCGCAGTAGACGAATCGCCTGCAGGTTTTTTTCGACGGTCAATCCCTTGTTAAGGTTTCGTAATATGGCGTCGTCAAAGGACTCAAACCCGATTGAGCTCAATAGGATATAAATTCCCAGCTTGCCTGCAACACCCAGTGCGTCCCTTAAGTGTTTAGCCCCGGCAATAAAATAATCAGCCCGCAAGGTGAGATTGATTTGAGTAAGTTTTTCGTCCCGCCTGGCAACTTCTCGCAACAATTCGGGCAAGGTAGGGAGAGGATTTTCATTGATGAGTTCAAAGGGGATCTTTCTGCCATCCTGGGCCTGGGGCAGACAGCTTATCTGACTGAGCACCGTTTGCATGTCCAGACTTCCATAAAACCCTTTGTCTACTGCCACATCGCAAAAGCTGCATCCGTTCAGGCCCACCTCGATTCTTTGCCCCTGTTTGCCACTGATGGAAGCCGGGTAGTCGATGGCCATTTTTCTGGTTCGGGCTGCATGGGGACAGCCGATGTGCTGAAGCACTTGACCCATTTCTATTTTTAATCGGGTAAGGTCGTTCTTTCCCACAATGTATATATTATCCCAGCGCACCTTCCCGAGGTAATCCTGGTTCCACTGTTTTTGGGAATTTTGAATGATGGTACCATCCGGGTCTTTATACAGAAGGCCGGGAATTTCCGACCGGTCATTGATATCAAGACGATTTACCAGGCAGATGGCCTGCTCGGCCGGCCCGTGCAGGCCGAAGTCGAAATTCTCAGAAAGGCCTTGAAACCGATGCGGATGACCCTGCCAGCCTTTCTCTCCTAAAAAGTCAACATCTGCTTGCGGGCCCGCAAGTATTGTGACAGCCCCTTCAGCCCTCAGTTCTTTGGCCAAAGCAAAAAGGTCCTCACGACCACTCAGCGTGGAAAACCCGACGACAGGACGTTGGGCTTCAAAAAGTTTTGCAAGGACCTTTTTAATCGTCGCCTTGTCATCTTCCCGGGTGACTGCGATGACGATACAATCATAGGGTGTATGGTCTTGGATAATCGTGGCTGCCATTTGCGGACCCAGGAGTCCATAGGTTTCATCCTTGAAATAGCTGGCGATGATGGCCATTTGTTTTCCGGAGCCGGATTTAATAATAGATCGTGACATTTTGGTTTTATTTCTATCAAAGATGCTTATTTTTATCAAATAAGTCACCGGGGTTTACCCTAACATTGCAATATTGGGGTTTATGATGGTTCGGATTCGATATGAAAGGGGAAATACATGGGCATCAATGTGCACATTCATGGGACCCATCGTGGCGCTACGGATGGGAAGGGTGTCGTCGAAACGACGGGAAAAACCGTCGGCGAATGTTTGACCAATCTGGTGCACGCATATCCGGGTATGCAGGATGTGCTTTTTGATAAAAAAGGCAAATTACGCAATCTGATTGAAATTTATGTCAACCATGAAAGCGCCTATCCCGATGAGCTCAGAAAAACGACCCGCGATGGAGATGAAATTCATCTGACCTTTATGCTGGCTGGAGGATGAAATTCCGAGATGAAAAATTTGACAATCGAAACACAGAGAGGCTCCGGATTTTATCAGAAGCCTCCCTAGGCTGTTCGTATAAAACATCAAAGCTGAAGAATAGCGGTTAGAGCTTGGCCTCCAAGGCAGCCGCCTCCTTACTTGCAGCGGATAACCGTCCCGCCGCATTCCGCTTCTTCAAAAGACTCACCTCATCCACCTCGATAAAATCGACGGCTTTTACTTCGCAGAACCTGACACACTGGGGATCACCGTCACAGAGGTCGCACTTGAAGACCTGCTTTTCTTTGAGATGAAAACTCATCGCGCCGAAAGGACAGGCACCGATACATGAGCGGCAGCCGATGCAGGCATTGTAGTCAATGGATACCAGCCCCATCGCCTCGTCCCGTGAGATGGCCTTCATCGGACAGACGGCCATGCAAGGCGCATCCTGACATTGCTGGCATGACATGGGAATATAAAGACCTTCCGCCTCCCATTTCATCACCCGGATCCGGCTTCTGGCAGGATTGGAAATCCCATCATGTGAAACTGAGCACACGAGCTCACACAGCCTGCAGCCTGTGCACTTCTGGTGATCGATATATAGAGTTTTAGCCATTTATTTCCTCCTATCTAAAGGCTTTTTTGTTAGTTGTTATCGGGTTTATATCAAATGGGACGGCTCATTTTCTAGCCCGAGGCTTTCAAGGGTTTCCGGCTTGGGAACACCGTCTTTATCGAGACCTTTATGCTCGTAAAGTTCATCGACCATTTTAATGAATTTTTCCTTATCAATCTTGCGACCGACGACATCGATGGCACCTCTTCTGCAAGGCTCATCGAAATAGCGATGGTTCAACATATCGCCCTTCTTGAGATCATTCCTGGTCAGCCCTTCCCTCAGGTTGAAGAGTCGTTCAATCATATTGCACCGTCTTGCGACATCCCAGATCTCCTCAGGCGTCATTTCCAGGCCGGTATTATAATAAAGCACTTTTGACCAATCCTCGAAATTCGGAAGCGTGGCTCCCAGGAAGGTTGTGTGATATTTGCAGATACCGAGGCAATCCACGCCCATATAACAGTTTTCATGCCAAAAGACCTGCCAGGGTTTACCGACATACTCCGTATGTTCGGAGCTCAACTCACCTTCATAGGGGATCGGGCTCCCGTAGATCTTCCTGAGCACCTTTTCGGGCAAATGGTAGAGATCAATGGCCGGCCTGCTCCTCAAATGGTCCGAACCTCTTGAGCCTGTGGCAATATTCAATGCCAGCCCCGGCGTCGCCCTTTCATCTGAATGGAGATTGCTCATTCCTTTGACCTGAATGAGATAATCGAAGGACTTTTTCCCGATCTTTTCCGAGGCGGCAATGCCGCCGTCGGCAAGTGCATCACCCAGGAATCCCTTGCGGTAGCAAATCCGCTCGATCATTTCGATGACCGCATCATCATTGCCGAATCTCAGATCCAGCCCATCGGTCTCTTTGCCGGTAATGATACCCAGTTCGTAAAGCTCCATGGCCCAGGAAATGAGACTGCCGGTTTCGAGATTGTCCATCCCGAACTTATTTACCAGATGATTTCCTACCAGCACCGTGAGCGCTCTGGGTGTGTCCGTCTCTCCCCCAAAGGCTCCCTGGGAGGTGTATTCCGGCCCTTCATCATATATTCCCGCATAGGGGCCCTCGGGAATTTTATACTGGGCCCTGCAATGGACCTGGCAGCCGAAACAGCCTGTCATATGGTAGGGTCCCATGGTCTCTTCACAAATTTCATCGATCCGTTCAGGTTCTATATCATCGGCATATTCACACTGGTTGTATTGAAAATTCCGCGTCCGGACGCCTCCCCAGGAATTGGTGGCGCCCCAGATAAACGGTGTCCCCAGGGCTCCCTGGGTTTGATTCACCTTGGCGCTGACGATTTGGTCGATGAAGCGTTTATTGTACTCCAGGGCTTCCATCGGCCGGGCTATTTTAATATCCATGGTGCCGCGAACCGCCACGGCCTTAAGATTCTTGGAGCCCATGACGCATCCCATTCCGGTGCGACCGCCGGAATTTTTGATCCCCGTCATGACGTTGGCAAATCTGACCAGATTTTCTCCGGCAGGTCCGCAAACACAACTTTTGACTTCCTGGTCACCCAGATCGTCCCGGATGGCCCACTGAGCATCGGCCACGGATTGGCCCCAGATGTCGCGGGCGTCCCGAATTTTGATTTCACCGTTGTGAATATGGATATAGACAGGGTGTTTGGCCTTGCCCTTGATGACGAGGTGATGAAAGCCTGCCCAGGCCATTTCAGGCGCGAAAAAGCCTCCCATGTTGGCGCTGCCGAGCAATCCGGTCAGGGGGGATTTGGCCATCACATGCGTCCTTGCAGTTGCCGAAGCACATGTGGCTGTCAGGATACCACCACTAATGATCAGGGCGTTCTTGGGACCTAAGGGATCGCAACCCTTTTCGGTATGGTTATAGAGCAGATAGGCATCGAGCCCCCTGCCCCCCAGAAATTTCTTTCTGGCCTCTAACGGAATGGGTTTTGTCTGGATATCACCTGTGGTGAGATCAATATATGCTATTTTCCTGTTTAGCGGCATATTATATTACCCCCTTTTCTTTTAATTTTTCTTCTGCCAATTTTCGGTTTACGTCCCAAACCGGCCCTCGAATACGGGGCAGGTTGGGATTGACCCAATGGACCCGATATTCCATTCCACAGGTCGCGCATTTGGCTGTCTTTTTGCCCTTCTCCGGTTGGATCCTTTCCATGCAAGTCGGGTTGTGGCATCTAAATTTACCGTAGGTTCTGGTCTGTCGGAGACTCTCGGCTGTTGATAACTCTTTTTTTTCTGTTGCCATCATACTCTCCTTTGTTTGCAATAGCGGAATTTTTTATGGGTGAGGCAAGCCCCTTGGCTCACCGCCCATCCAGTTCATTATCGTGAACTTTTTGATCCAATGGAAATTCA
The DNA here is from genome assembly GCA_049698595.1 of Desulfobacterales bacterium. Classification (GTDB taxonomy): domain Bacteria; phylum Desulfobacterota; class Desulfobacteria; order Desulfobacterales; family JAFDCJ01; genus JAFDCJ01. The sequence continues at coordinate 6,645 of JBAVYC010001043.1, forward strand.
TACCATACGTGTAATATTTGTCAAGCAGAAAGGTAGTTTTTAGTTATGTTTTTCAGCTTTATCCCCGAATATCAATCTATTTTTTGACATAAGGTTATATCCGCATGGGGGATCAAGAAGTGCAGAAACCCTCATCAAATGTTCATCATAATGAACAAAATACACTTGTTGACAATTCGAAAGTTCGCCGTAACCATCGCTCAAGTGTGCCCATCGGAAGCTTTACGGGTAAGCAGCCCTGGGTGTTTGGCCGGGGTTTTTTGTCTGTGCCAGGGAGATAATTGATGCAACCGGTCTCCCATTTTGGTCTTTCTACATTCCGGGCAACACTTAATACACTCACTGGCGAAGGTTAAGCCAATCTTTTCCATCTGGGGTTCGGGGGCAAAATAGGCACCACATCGTTCGCAGGCTTCCAGTTCAACGGACCGTATCTCCCGTTTTGAAAATACTTGAAAAAGTCGTTTGGCACTTATTTCATGCCGTAGTTCAGCAGCCCCTTCCGGACAGACACCGACACATGAACCGCAACAGATGCATTGAAAATGGGCGTAATCAAAAAGACGCACCCCTCCTTTATCGTTGCATTCGAGGGTTTCCGTCGGACAATTCTGGACACATGAGGCACAGCCGGTGCATTTTTGAATGCTCAGACGGGTCGTGTAAAAAAGAAAAAGGGCCGTCAGTATCATTGCCTCTCCGCTCAACATATGAAGGGTCACCATGTTCTCCCCCAAAATGGGGATAAATTCCAAAGTACCGTGGGCTAAAAAATATCCCGTTAGAAACGGTAAAGCGGCAACGATGATTAATATGATATCTCTGATGGAGGAGTCCTGCCGTATGTTTTTTGCAATTATGCGCCGTAACAGAAAATAAGTCGCTAGGGCCAAAATGGACAATGTCATCCCATCGGCCCACGCATCCGGCAGGGCAATCCAGTCCCACTCAAATCTTGATTCCGACCACAACACGATGTGCCCGCTCAACCAGATCGGGACGATAAAGAGACACACATGGAAGATATAACGCAGGGCGGCATAGAAAGGTTTCTTGGCAAAGGCCTTATGAAAAGGCAAAAAGAAGCGAGCGAGAGTAGTTAGGATGTGAAATTGTCTATTTTCTTTACTTCTACTGCTGACGCCTATTGCGCACAAAAAGAAAGAAATCCGCATCAAAAAGCCTGCCAAAAAAGCAAGCAAAACAATCCACAAGAAAGGGCCATCCACAATTGAATAAAGATCCATTTTGCGCAATCCCACTATTATTTGATGGATATTGGCGGAGAGTGCATAATTTTCAGGATAACAAGTTCCGGGTTTCACCCCATTGGCGTGTTGGAATTATGGGATAATGAAGTAATGCGTTTTTTTCGGACAAGTTGTTCATGGTTCTGAACTGTTTTCTGGCAGGAGCATACCATAGCGCCGGCTGTTGTCAAGGAGAATGTCTTTCAATCGGTCCCCCCGGATTCTCAAAATCCTGCGTATCCGGTCATACAACAAAATGGTTGTTGACAAACGATAGCGCTGGATAATAACTTGCAGTTAAGTTTATTATGGCGAACGAAAATGAAAAAATACGGCGCTCCCTCGGTAAAAAAGGCTTTTGCAATTCTTAGTGCCATTTCTTCATCCAAAGAAGGATTAGGGGTGAGTGAAATAGCAAGGGGCCTCAATATGGCCAAAAGCACGGTCCATGGCATGACCTTGGCACTGGAAGAACTAGGGGCCGTTATGAGGAACCCTCTGACAAAAAAATATAAACTGGGCTTCACCCTACTTGAAATCGGCCGGTCGGCCTACTCCCGGATTGATCTGCAAACCTCGGCCAGACCGGTCACTGAAGAACTGATGGAAAAAACCCAGACAACGGTTTTTCTGGGGATCCTGAATTGGGATCAGGTGACCATCCTGGACATCGTTGAATCAAGACAGGGCCTCAATATTACAGCGCCGGTAGGTTCAACCATACCCCTGTTTGCCGGAGCGGTTGGCAAGGTCTTTCTGGCATCCATGCCAGAGGAACAGGCAGCGAAGATTGTAAAATCAAAGGGGCTGCCCCGCTTTACGGATAATTCCATTGTAGATATGGATTTGTATTTTAGTGAGTTAAGGCAGGTCAGGGGAAAAGGGTATGCCGTTGATGACGAGGAATACATTCCGGGAGTCAGAGCCGTGGCATCGCCGTTGATGGGATTGGGACAACTGCAGTCAGCTATTTGGGTTGTCGGATTCAAGGCAAGCCTCGATGAAAAAAAGATGCGGACACTTACCGCAGAAACCCAAAAAGCGGCCAAGACCATCAGCCGGCGGATTCAAGATCAGCTCCTGGGCAAAGGTAGGGCTACCCCGTAAAACTTTATGTTATTTCATTATAAGCATCTTGATTATGTATATCTGTGATTTTGATATAGGCAATCATTTGGAAGGTGTTCGACAGTGCTTTGCTGAATTGCAAGATTTTGAACGGTCACTGGACCCTCGAATGCCGCCAGGCGCCGAAATTGTCGACGCCTACATTCCCTACATGTTAAATCGATGTAAGAAGTGCTGTGGAAAGATCCTTGTTGCGGATGTTAACGCTGAGGTTGCCGGATTTGTAACGATTCTAACAAAAGTCAAAAGTGATGATATCGAAGAAGGTGATATTGAATACGGATTGATACCCAATCTATTTGTTGCAAGGAAATTTCGAAATCAGGGTCTCGGGCAAAAGCTTCTAAAGGCAGCAGAGTCTTACGCTAAGGGAAAAAAGGTGAAATGGTTAAGGATCGGAGTTTTTGCCGACAACCAAGTCGCGAATAGACTATATGAATCAATGGGTTTTAGGAGTCTGTTTCTGGAACGCGAAAAAGAGCTTAGACGACTGCAATGACGCGCATTGCAAATCGCTGGCCTTTTACCATTCCGTCTTCCGAATTCAAAAGCCTCCGTCATCTGCCCTCCGGCATCTGACATCTGTCAACCGGCATCTGATTTCTGTCATCTGATTTCTGTCAATGAAACACAAGTGATTTAACGGTCACCGGAAATACTTGACCGGCAACCAAGGGTTCACCGATATCGATCCAATCGCCTTCTTTCAGATTGAGTTCATCGAGTGACAATAAATTCGTCTTCAAATCGGTTTCGCGTCGGATGACGTTTCCCACGCTGCAGGCGATATCCGTTTCAAATATCAGGATAATGGGTATCTCATTTTTGATGGAATTGGGCAGCGCGGCTTCAATAGATTTCGCAAATAATTCCAGTTTAGGATAAGAAGCCCTGACCGGGTCCTTAAAGTATAATGCAACAATCTCATCGCCTTCATCTAAATCAAACCTTTGAAATGAGATGTTTATTTGTGAAACCACATGTTCAACACTTAATTTTGGCTGCTCGGCATCCACTCTGATGACGGGGACATTGCGTATCGGAAATCTAATCTTATCATCTTTAAAACCGGAAGATCCGGAGATGGATAACGAGTAAGCTCCGGCACCAATGACGGTTGCTCTAATTTTATTTACCGGCTCTATCACCGGAGACATCAATTTTGGTGTCAGAGAATTTATTTTTTGGGCCAGGATTTGCCCGATATCGTTGTGATAGCCGTTACGCCCGTAGATTAACTCTGCCACGCCCCCCGAAAATGAATATTCATCGATCCTGCTTGGAAAATTCAGATCATCGGTCAGCATCAACTCTCTGGCCAGCGAAGAATTTGCCGGACGCGTCATCACTTCAAATAGTATATCTGCAAAGGTTCCGGCTATTTTTTCCGTGTCTTCTTTTGAGATCCGATTCCCGATTTTATAGTTGAGCCCGATATGCTTCATCACCTTCATGGCCGGTTCATCGATCCGCCAAATTTTATCGTCGGCATCGATGCCGAGTAATCTCCCCCCGACAGAGATACTACTGGTCGATATAATTTCCCCGTTTTTTGATATGGCAATGTTGGACGTCCCGCCGCCGATATCACAAGACATTATCGTATTGTTATATTCTTTTGATCTTGCCGTTGCGCCGGAACCCATGGCGGCGATCAAGCTTTCGAAATTGGGCCCTGCTGTGGCAGCCACAAATTTTCCGGCGTCAGCGGACAAAGCTTCCGCTATTTGCTTGGCATTCTTTTTTTTTGCTGATTCTCCGGTTACAATAACCGCACCGGTCTGGATATCTGCCGCATCAATGCCTGCACGTTGATATTCTTTTTTTAGAAAACCGGCTAATTTATCGATATCAATCGTATTATCATCCAAAAAAGGGGTATTAATGATGCTGCCCTCATACACCACCTTACGTTCCTGAATCTTAAACCGACGAGAAGCAGATCGCTCATCTCTTTTTAATACCAGATTGGAAAAGGCCAGATGACTGGTTGAGCTTCCGATATCGACACCCACTGAAAGTATTTTAATCTCGTTTATTTCCATTTTCTTAAGGGTTCAGCGTTCAAGGTTCAGCGTTCGGGGTTCAAAGGTTCAAGGGTTCAGGGTTCAGCCCAGCCGCCGGCCTGAGAAGCGGCCAGTTGGATCAATAAAGAAACTTCTGG
>JBAVYC010001044.1:0-4682 GCA_049698595.1 Desulfobacterales bacterium
AAGGTGGATGGAATAGCCAAGAAAAAAGGCAGAGACTTCGAAAAAAGAGACTCGATAAAGCAAATAGCGCCATGATTGAAAAATATTCTTTTGGCAAAATTGTTGTAAATGGAGTGACCTACACCAATGATATAAAAATTGTTCAAGGGCGTGTGGTTTCGGACTGGTGGCGGAAAAAAGGGCATTCAGTGGGTATGCCAATCTGAATCACTCCCATTTTAAATTGGAGATCCTTCCAATGGTTAAAAAACCAAGCTGTGAAGAATTAGAGAAAAGGATTCAGGAATTAGAGCAATCAGAATCTGAGCGCAAACGGGCGAATGAGTCGCTGAAGGAAAGCGAAGAGCGGCTGAAGGCGCTGAATGAGGCATCTTTTGAAGCCATATTCCTTTCTGAGAAAGGCATCTGCCTGGATCAAAACCAGGCTGCGGAAAGGATATTTGGCTACACTCGCGCTGAAGCTGTCGGCAGGCACGGAACGGAATGGATCGTACCTGAAGACCGTGAGCATGTTAAAAACAATATGCTGTCAGGATATGAAAAGCCATACGAAGGGACCGCCTTGCGGAAGGACGGGACCACATTTCCTTGTGAAATTCAGGGCCGGAGGATAAACCACCAAGGTCGATTCATTCGAATAACGGCTTTAAGGGATATTACAGAACGTAAGCAGACAGAAAAAAAATTGTCGAAGAGTGAGGAAAGATTCAGGAGAATATTTGAAAATCTACAAGATGTCTATTACGAAGCAGGCATGGACGGAACTATTTTAGAAGTCAGCCCTTCAATTGGTAAAATTTCTCTATATAAAAGGAAAGAGTTAATTGGGAAATCACTTTATGAAATTTATATCGACTCAAAAGAACGGGACAAATTTGTAGAGCTAATTTTAGACAAGGGAATGGTTAATGATTATGAAATTAATCTGAAAGATAAAGACGGCTCCCAACGCCCCTGTTCGATAACTACCTTGTTGATTAGAGATAGCCAGGGTATCCCTGTAAAGCTTATCGGTTCCATGCGTGATATTTCAGAGAGAAGGCAGGCTGAGGAGGCGCTGCGGGAGAGTGAGGATCGCTATCGTACTCTTGTAGGAGCAATTCCAGATCCGGTAGTAGTATACGATTCAGAGGGAAGAGTCACCTATGTCAACGATGCCTTTGTACAGGTTTATGGTTGGTCCAGAGAAGAACTGATGGGCGGTCGAATTGATTTTGTACCGTCCGAGGAGACTGAAACGACCCAAGAGGCTTGGAGGCGCACTTTAGAGGATGGAACAGTATTTTTTGAAACCAAGCGTTGGAACAAAAATGGAGATCTGCTGGACATTCAACTTAGGACCGCCATTCTGCGCGATCAGGAAGGTAAACACCTTTTAAGCATTGTTATCCATCGCGACGTAACCGCGTTAAAGCAAGCAGAGACGGCGTTGCGAAAGGCTCACGACGAGTTGGAAATGCGGGTCGAGGAACGAACGGTGGAGCTTGCCAAAGCCAACGAGGCGTTGCGCGTCGAGATCGCCGAGCACAAACAGGCGGTGGAGGTTAAGCTGGCGCTCGAGCGGCAGGTACAGCAAGCGCAGAAACTCGAGAGCCTGGGCGTGCTGGCCGGCGGTATTGCCCACGACTTCAATAATCTGTTGATGGCCATCCTGGGCAATGCAGACCTGGCGCTGGACGAACTTTCGCCCATGTCGCCGTCGCGCGGTAACCTCCAAGCGATCGTGAAGGCGTCCAAACGCGCTGCGGAACTGGTCAAACAGATGCTGGCCTACTCGGGAAAGGGCCGGTTCGTCGTCGAACCGATCGATGCCGGGGGACTTATCGAGGAGATCTCGCACCTGCTCGAAGTTTCGATCTCTAAGAAGGCCGTGCTCAAGTACAACCTCGCCGAGAACCTGCCCACCTTCGACGGCGACGTGACGCAAATCCGCCAGGTTATCATGAACCTGATGATCAACGCCTCGGAAGCCATCGGTGATAAAAACGGGGAAATCACCCTGTCTACCGGCGCGATGGACTGCGACCGCGAATATCTCGATGATGTCAATGAGGTGCTGCGAGCCGGCTTGGACGAGACGCTGCCCGAAGGCGTTTACACTTATTTCGAAGTGGCCGACACAGGCTGCGGTATGGACGCCGAGACCATCGAAAAGGTCTTCGATCCGTTCTTCACGACCAAGTTCACGGGGCGCGGCCTGGGCATGTCCGCTGTCCTCGGCATCGTGCGCAGCCACAAAGGCGCGCTCAAAATCTACAGCGAGGTCGGCAAAGGTACGACCTTCAAGGTCTTTTTCCCCGCCAATAAACTGCCCGATTGCGACTTAGCGGTTCGAAGCAAGGACGAAGCTGAGGAGAAAGACTGGCTCGGAAGCGGGATCGTCCTGGTTGCCGACGACGAGGAGACGGTTTGCGCCGTGGGCAAGCAGATGCTTGAGCGCATGGGTTTCAGCGTCCTGACGGCACCCGACGGGCGCGAAGCGCTGAAGGTGTTCCGCGAACATGCCGACGAGATCGTCTGCGTTCTCCTCGACCTGACCATGCCCCACATGGACGGCGAGGAAGCCTTCCGTGAGATGCGGCGCCTCCACCCCGGTGTCACGGTCATCCTTTGCAGCGGCTACAACAAGCAGGAAGCGACCCAGCGCTTCGCCGGCAAAGGCCTGGCGGGATTTATCCAAAAGCCCTACAATATGGCCGCGATGAGAGAGAAACTGACGGAAGTCCTGCGCAAAAAACGCGCCGCGCCGAACGGCAAGGGAGACATGCATGGAAGCCCAAGCGGCAAGTGAAATTGTAAGAGTTCCGGTTTCTTCGTCTTTGCCTCTTGCGTCAACCGCTATGGGAATATCGGTGATTATCGGTTGTGCAATAGGTTAACCGGTCCGCTCATTTTTGCAATAAATCTGAAAATCCTTTAAGTTTGAACTTTGGTAGAATTTATTAGATGGACTTTGAGGTGTGATTAAAATAACGACCAAAGGTTCGCATCCTTTGCCCTTGAAGATTCGATATTCTTAAGCGAAATTTCACGCTAATACGCGAAGAGCCCCTTTTCTTCTGACATTTCCTAAATTGCAGGGAGGTAAAAACGCACCGTGGTCCCCTTGTTTAATTCAGAGGCAATCGAAATCCAACCCCCATGGTTTTTAATGACCCCGTAGGCTGCTGCCATCCCAAGTCCCCGACCCTGAAACTTTGTGGTGAAAAAGGGTTCAAAAATACGTTTTCTTGTTTCTTCATTCATACCTTTGCCATCATCTTCAATTGTCAAATTGACATAAGGACCCGGTTTTAACTCTCCAAAATCTTTTGCATTTTTCTCAATAATCTTTATGTTTCGACTTATGATCCGGATACAACCTGTGCTATCAAGGGCCTCTGATGCATTGGTTATTATTGCTGACATAACCATTTGCATTTGAGTTAAATCGGCCTTTATCCTAAAAATATTATGCGGGATATCTGTCTCGACACCGATCGTAGACTTGATATTGTATTGGATCAAAGGCAGTGTATTACTAATAAAATCACCGATTGATATTTCTTCAACCTGATATTTCCCTCCTCTGGCATAGGCTAAGAGTTGATCGGTCAGTTGAGACATCCGACGAATCTGATGTCTTATCGGACCAATGAATTTGTCAATCTTCTCATTTTCAGGTGCTTCTAAACACAAAAGCTCAATATTTCCACCTACCACCGAAAGGGCATTGTTGAACTGGTGAGCAATTCCTCCTGCCAGAGTAGCGATGGCCTCCATCTTTTGAACCTGGTGAAGTTGAACTGTGAGTTTTATCTTTTCTTGCTCTGCACGTTTGCGTTCACTGATATCACGAACAATAGATAAAACCCATCCCTCCTGGGTCAACGGAACTGTTTTGATCTCAACCGGGATGTGGGTCCCGCTCTTTTGAAGATACAGTCCCTCGAAAGGTTCGCCTTGATATTTTTCAAGTTCGGATTTAACCACATTTCCATTTTTGCCGCGTACTTCCGGAGCTTGAAGATCAGCTATCCTCATATTCAGGAGCTCACCACGGGTGAAACCCGTCAATCGGCAAGTGCCCGGATTCCCATCAATGATGTTATCTTTTAGATCTTCTAAAAAGATTGCATCAGGCACCTGTTCAAATAGTGTCCGATAACGTTCCTCACTTTCTCGAAGGGATTTTTCGGTGCGCATTCGCTCAATAATTTCTTTCTGATAGGATGCATTTATAGCTTTTAATATTCCACCTTGCACTTCAACAGTGGAAAAAGACTTTGAAAAGCGCAAAGAGAGAAGAAACGCCTGGGAAAATATAAAGACAAAAAGCCCAAATTGAATCATGTGTCCGGTCTTAACCAGCAGATTGGAATACAGAATATCATTGACGAGTGTTAGAAATAGAATCACAAAGCCAACCAGGAAGACAAGAGCCTCCTGGCGTTTATGTTTTAAGGCCAGAAACAGGACATAGAATCCATATCCGGCCGCCAGTATGCTGAAAATCTGGAATAACGGTGCGGTGTGGGTATAAAGTTTAGCTGTCGTCAATAGAACGGTGACCGAAAATAATACGCCGATAATGCTAATGATATAAATAGCACGTTTTGAGCATTCTTTCGGAAAAACAGTTCTAAAATACTCAGTAAAAACAGGAACCCCAAGATAGAATGTTAAATATTCAATTTTCGTAT
>JBAVYC010001045.1:0-2571 GCA_049698595.1 Desulfobacterales bacterium
GAAATTGGCCATTGCCAGAATATTTATTAAAAAGCCAACCGTTATGATAATGGATGAGGCCACATCCGGACTCGACAACGAGTCACAGGCCCGCATCCAGGATCTGCTCGAAACCCAATGGAAAGGCAAAAGCACTCTGATTGCGGTGGTGCATCGCCTGGATATCATCAAAAATTATGACCGGGTTGCGGTGATGAAAGGCGGCAAAATCGCTGAAATGGGAACCTACGACGAACTTATGGCAAAGCATGGGGTTTTGCGTGAACTTGTCGACGGCAAAAAATGAGATAGACGAACAATGAATGGAAGGAAACCATGCCACCGAAAAAAGAGATTTTAGGAAGTGTCTTGCTCAAAGAACTCATCGCGATCCGGACGGATACTCTCTGGCGAATGCTGTCCTTACTCCAGCAGGATCAGCTGCCGGAAGTCAATGAGGAGGGAGCCACCGGCAAGCTGGATAACAAGGGGGCGATCTTCATTCCAGGCGGGCTCGTTTATCAGGATGTGGACGAAAAGCAGATATCCTATGATCCTTTGGGATCGCTGAATGAAACTATTTTTCGGGAAAAGATCCGCGCGAGCATGCGATACGACAACGCCACCCTTTTGTTCCCGGATGGGCTGGCCAACAGTGTCAACCTGGACAGCGGTTTTTTCACGAGGGCCGCCCGACGCATCTACACCTTCAAAACAGCGGCCTTCAAACGTAAAATGAAAATCGGCCGTAAGATTCCCATCGATATCGATTCCAACGATATTATCCGCAGCCATTGCCCGGCCTACATGGATACGCCTTATGGCTCCAGAACTCGGATCAGCACGTGTGTCTCCACCGGACTGACCGATCCCCACATGTACTTCGCCTATTGCAAAACAGAATTCAATCTGTCCCGGCGGCGCCTGCAAACCTTTGCAGCCAAACTGGATACGGCCCAAGAGCGCAGCGAATCGGCCGACGGCACGGTGCTATATCCTCCTTATGTGGTGGTCTGCCATGATACGCGCTATAACCAAAACAGTTTGACGGGGTTGATCCGCATATTGGGGATCGGCAAATTTGGAGAATTCAGCACCTTCTCTTTTGAAATCCTGAACAACCAGCTCAGCGCAGAAATGAAACGAAAAAAAATAGACTACAGCAAGGAGCACATTTTCGCCGAACACGACGGCATCAACGTACTGGGCCTGCTGAGGACCTATGGTCCTACGAATCCCGGCAAACGTTCCCTGAAAAATCGCCTGGACCTGGTCTCAGCTGAAAAAGATGTGGATATCAATCTTGAACGAGTCGCGGACCGGGCCCGCGAACGCTATCAGATCGAATAGGATTCAGACCTCACCATCCTCTGCCACCCGCTCGGCCATTTCCAGCAGAAGCTGATAGTTTGCCAAGCCGGTGATGAAATGCTCCGGAATTCCCCGGATACCCACCTGGGCACCCGCCAGAGCACCGGTCAGACTGGCGCGGGCCATATTGTTGCCGCCGCCGTTGATGGCCGAAAGAACCGGCAAGTCAAAATCATTTTCAAATCGTGAGCTAAAATAGTAGGCCGCCGGCAGCATGAACTCCAAAGGACACGCCAGGCCGAACAAACGACAGGCCGTCCAGGGCGGATTAATCTGAACGGCGTCATCCTGGGCGGCTTCATACGACCAGCGGGGCTGGAGGACGGCATCATAAAATGAGACCTCCGCACTGTCTGCATCCACTGCTTCCGGCAACGAAACGCTGAGTGAAAGCCTATGGGCCTTGGCCTGTTCGGAGATGGTTTTAGGGGCGCTTTCAAGGCTGTCGCCGTTTATGAGTGCCGCGACGATCAAACCGAATGCAACCGACCGTCCGGCGACAAATGGATCCCGATGCGTTAACCCAATATTCGACTTCAAGTATTCGAAAAGCGTTTTGAAGTCGTTACGATAGCGGACAGCCAGCACGGTCGTACGGATAGCGGCTTCGGCCGTAGCGGCAAAGCTCCCGGCCCGTGGCCATTTTTTGCCGGCCTGGCGGGCATGCCAGACATCCCGCATAGCCACATCCGTATAGCGGCCTCCCTCGGGTGTACCGTCTAACGTGGCAAGGAGCGCATCGAGCCGCAGGCAAAAATCAGACTCATCGTAGTTTCCCAATCCTGCCAGCGATTCCAGCAAAAAACCGGCAACCTGCCCGGTCTGGGAATTTTCTCCGGCCGTGAGCCCCGCATGATAGCGGCCGGCCTTCGGGCTAGTGTAATCATCGATCCAATCCCCGTAATCCTTTTTCAATTGGTCCATATCGTAATACCAGTGGGGACCCACGCCCAGTGCATCGCCGATGAAAATGCCCATTATTGCCCCTATAGCGCGGTCTTTCGGTGTATTTGCCTTCATGCTAAAAACCTCCTCGATTACAATTACAATTATAGATTCAGCCTTTGCTTAGACATCCTGCATATTAAACAAAACCTTCCACAATTAAAATGAGGTCTGGAGGGCATATATAGGTTTCGAGCAGTATTTCTCAGTGTTCGAATGCAAATTATCTGGGTATCAACAGCTTCCAATTGACGCTGTCCGGATCTTTAAATGTGA
>JBAVYC010001046.1:0-3579 GCA_049698595.1 Desulfobacterales bacterium
AAGTTGAGGTATATAAAAAGCATAAAAATCGTGTAATCCCTCCACCTGCTCCAGCGCAGCACTGGCCAATGCGCCGGTACTTTGGCGGCTCGTGTAAGCAGGCCCCAGAGAGAAGATGTGCTCTAAAAGAGTCATCCGGACTTCCTGCCGGATTTTGGCACCGGCATGAAAACCGCATACTCCTCGGGCCCAGCCCAAAAGAGACCGCAAGATGATAATGGCAACAAGTACAATAAAAAAAGGCACGAGTGCGTCAATGGCGCGATTCTCCAGAAATGCGCCGTGAATGATACGGGCTATAAATCGGGCCTGAAAAATGAGAAGCACACCGCCGCTCAGGCCCAGTCCGACGGAAAGTAGGATCCAGCTACGAGCGCTGCCGACCCTTTTAAACAACCAGCGTAGGGCTGTTTTGTTGGATGACTTTTTCCCAGGTACCATATGAAATTTGATTGACAAGTCGTATTTGAATATAATAGATCTACATTTGCTTTTTAGGCTGCCCAACGATTTTTTATGTTTATATCAAAACGTTGGCAGCATTCAAGTTTAATAAAGCAAAAATTTTATCCCAATTAGACGTTGTGTATTTCGAAAATTAAATTATTTAGCCGGATCCCGATTTGTTCTTCCGGACATATGGGGCCGGCGCAAGAATTTTGCAAAAAGAGCCGCTTTGCAATCGTCTCAATGAACAAGGAGTCGTAATATGCTGCCGACTGAAGGATTCGTCGAACTTTCCCGCTGGCAATTTGCCTTAACATCCATGTATCATTTCATCTTTGTCCCCCTGACCCTGGGTTTGTCTTGGATCCTGTTTATCATGGAATCCGTCTATGTCATGACCGGTAAAGAAATTTACAAAGACATGACACGTTTTTGGGGCAAGCTGTTCGGGATCAATTTCGCTTTAGGGGTCACCACCGGCATCACCATGGAATTTCAATTTGGCACCAACTGGGCCTACTACTCCCATTATGTCGGCGATATTTTCGGTGCTCCGCTGGCCATCGAGGGCCTCATGGCCTTTTTCTTGGAAGCTACTTTCGTGGGATTGTTTTTCTTTGGTTGGGATCGTCTCAGCAAGCGCGGGCATTTAGCTGTCACCTTTCTGGTGGCCCTGGGTGCCAATCTTTCCGCTTTGTGGATTCTAATCGCCAATGCCTGGATGCAAAACCCCGTCGGCGCCGAGTTCAACTTTGAAACGATGCGTATGGAGCTGACCAGTTTCAAAGAATTATTCTTTAACCCGGTTGCGCAGGTAAAATTTGTCCATACCGTCGGTGCCGGCTACGTGGCCGCTTCCATATTTGTGCTGGCTGTCAGTTCCCATTATTTATTGAAAGGCAGAGATCTTGCCTTTGCCCGGCGTTCCTTTGCCGTGGCAGCCGGTTTCGGTCTGGCGTCGATTTTGTCTGTTATTGTCTTAGGAGATGAAACCGGCTATGTGGTCGGGCAGGTCCAAAAAGTTAAACTGGCTGCTATGGAAGCCGAATGGGAGACCGAGCCGCCGCCGAGCCACTTCACTCTGTTTGGGTTTCCCAACCAGAAAGAGCAGAAAACCGCCGCCGAGATTAAAATTCCCTGGCTCGGTGGAATCATTGTTACCCGTTCCATCGATAAGCCGGTGCCGGGGATAAAGGATATAATTGCCGAGAGCGGGCAACGCATTCGCAGCGGTATGGTGGCCTATGAGCATTTGGAGAAAATACGCGGCGGCGATCGCTCGGAAAAAAATCTGATGTTGTTTAACGACAATAAGGAGAATCTGGGCTATGGCCTGCTCCTGAGGCGTTACACACCAAAAGTGTCCGATGCCACCGATCAACAGATTAAGCAAGCTGCACTTGATACCATTCCCAACGTGGCATCCATGTTCTGGTCGTTTCGAATCATGGTAGGATTGGGTTTCTATATGCTGGCTCTGATTGGGCTCAGCTTTTATTTCTGTGCCCGACGAGTGTTCGAGCAAAAGCGGTGGTTCTTAAAAATATTGCTTTTCAGTTTGCCGATCCCCTGGATTGCCATTGAATTGGGCTGGTTTGTGGCGGAATATGGTCGCCAGCCCTGGACCATCGGTGGCGTTCTGCCTACATATCTTTCAACATCCTCATTGACTACCGGCGACATCATCGGCACTCTGGTTGTCGTGATCGCTCTTTACACGCTTTTTTTAATCGTTGAAATCTTCCTGATGACGAAGTTCATACGTCGAGGTCCGAGTAGCTTGCATACCGGGCGGTACCATTTTGAGCAGGAAAGCGTTATCTGATTAAGTCCTACAATTAAATATGTGGTTACGGATTTCCAATTTCATATATATCCGGCACTAAGGAGAATCTGGGATGTTATTCGATTATTTGACTTTGAAAATCATTTGGTGGGTGTTTGTGGGCGTCTTACTGATCGGCTTTGCGCTTTTGGGTGGTTTTGATCTAGGCATTGGTGCGCTGCTGCCGTTCGTCGCACGGACAGACCCGCAGCGGCGAGTGATGCTCAATGCGATCGGACCTACCTGGGAGGGCAATCAGGTCTGGCTGCTTACCGCCGGTGGGGCTCTTTTTGCCGCCTGGCCCCTGGTTTATGCGGCGGCTTTTTCCGGATTTTACTGGGCCATTCTGCTGGTTTTGTTTGCGCTCTTCTTCCGGCCCGTCGGGTTCAAATATCGCAGTCTAATTGCAGATCCCCGCTGGCGCAGTGCTTGGGACTGGGGCCTATTTATCGGCGGATTCGTTCCGGCCCTGGTTTTTGGCGTGGCGTTTGGAAATTTACTTCAGGGAGTACCGTTTAATTACGGTGAATTTGCTAGACTTAATTACACCGGCAGTTTCTGGGGATTGTTGAATCCATTTGCATTGTTGGCCGGTATTGTGAGTCTAACCATGCTCATCATGCACGGGGCAGTATTTCTGCAAATGCGCACTGAGGGTGAAATCAATGCCCGGGCCAAAAAGGCGGTGCAGATTTTCAGTATTGTATTCATGGCTGCATTTGCCGTGGCAGGACTCTGGCAGGCTTTTGGCATTGACGGCTATCGAATTGTGTCTATGCCTGATCCCGGAACCGCGTTCAGCCCGCTGGCAAAAAAAGTGGAAGTGGCTGCCGGCGGGTTGATGCAAAACTACTCGAAATGGGGCTACACGATAGTTGCTCCGATTTTGGCCTTTGCCGGGGGAATTCTGGCACTTTTGCTGTCTGGAGCCAATCGACCCGGTGCGGCTTTTGTCTGCAGTGGTGCTGCTCTGGCCGGAGTGATCTTAACGGCCGGTTTTGCCATGTTTCCATTTATCATTCCCTCCAGCACAGACCTAAACAGCAGCCTGACGGTTTATGATGCCGTCTCAAGTCATCGTACCCTGAACCTGATGTTTATTGCGGTGGTCGTCTTTTTACCCATTGTTTTGTTGTACACCAGCTGGGTGTATCGGGTCATGCGCGGGACGATAACCGAAAAGAAAATACGTGAAGAAACCCATACGGCTTACTGATTAGAGGTTTAATTATGTGGTATTTTGCATGGATCCTGGGAGTTTTACTTGCCTGCGCTTTCGGCATCATCAACGTCATGTGGATGGAAAC
>JBAVYC010001047.1:0-6022 GCA_049698595.1 Desulfobacterales bacterium
GTACTGGACATATAGACTTTTTCGGTCATATTGCTTCCTTCATAATTACATTAGACAAAAAGTTTTATTAATTTTTATCATGAAATGCTTTGTTTGGGAATAAAATTTTCGCTTAAATTCAAGGCTCTGAGGAAAATTCACACAAAGGACCATTGGAAAATGTTTAAAATTAGCGCCTTTTCAATGATTTCTTCTTGTAAAACCATGAAAAACAAGCATTAATATATTGACTTTTAAATATTTTTGAGTTAGATTGACTACAGAAAAGCTTTTACAGCTTTACTCTTTAAACTCAAAAGAAGGAGATCGAAATGACAAAAGCAGAATTAATTGAAAAAATGGCAAACGACGCTAACGTTTCCAAAGTTGCGGCCGGCGCGGTTCTTGATTCGTTTATGACTAACGTCACCAAGGCCCTCAAAAAGAAAGAAGGAAAAGTCACCCTGGTCGGATTCGGAACATTTATGAAGAAGCGTCAAAAAGCACGCAAAGGCCGCAACCCACAAACAGGCGATCCGATTAAAATCAAGGCCAGAAACGTGGTAAAATTCAAAGCCGGAAAAAAACTCAAAGACTCCATCTAAATTTTCGCAAATCCTACAAAAGGGCAGTTCTTCAGCTATAAGGCTGAAAGCTGCCTTTTTTATTCATCTTCTCACTGTTTAACGCTACCGAAGATTAGATAATCGAATGTGGCAGAAAAAACAAGCTTGATTTCCAGCCTTTGGGCATTAAGTTTAACAGCAGGCCTCAAGCATTTTGATTGGAGACACATCCAATGAGTGGTGATATGCCGGATCGTCAGGAAGAAAATATCTCCGAAATTGATGAAGAAAGCACCGAACCACCTGATTACAGGGTTCTGCTGCACAATGATGACTACACGACCAAGGCGTTTGTAGTGGAAATCCTTATGGTGGTCTTCAGCAAATCGTTGGAAGAAGCCACTCACCTGATGTGGTATGTCCATAAAAATAACATCGGAGTATGCGGCATCTACCCTTTAGAAATGGCCGAGACGAAAATTAACCAGGGAACGACCCTGGCCCGGGAGAATGGATTTCCGTTAAAATTGACAATGGAAAAAGAATAGGGGAAACCGCCAAGATGCAAGGCTTGATGGAAAATGATATCCTGACGAAAGTAACCAGATATAATCTGATTCGAAACCAGCGAATGATTTACATTGATGTCCACAAAACCCTGGCCGGTGATCTGGCGGGCAATTTTGTAGCAGTTCCAAACCTCATCAATATTATTGCCAGGCAGGAATTTCAGGGAATCGGAACCACCGAATCGGAAGCTTTGGACAACTGCCTGTCCAAAATAAAAAATTATGACATTGAAGATCTATTCCCGACATCTAATGCGACAACACCAGAGAAAACGTAACCGATGGGTTTAAACGAGGATGGCTGTTGAGCTGTCTCGTCAGAAGACACGATGATTCAATCGTCAATTCCGGCTGGTCCGGGTTAGAATTTTTATGATTTTTGGACGATATTCATTTTTTTCCGCCAGTCTGTTTGCCGTTGTTTTGATTATCAGCAAAGCCGCGAAAAAAAATATAAAGCCCATGATCGCCGAGAATCCGGATGGATTGAAGTCGAATTTCGGAGCCATCTCCTGACCAATAGCTGCGCCGATGATCAGAAGCAATATCGGAAACACATAGAGCAGGAAGGTCGCCTTTAACAGTGACGAGGTTTCAAAGCTCAGAACAATCCGATCTCCCTTCCTGGCGCCGGCTTCATTGATGGCGTTTACCTCCATCTCCTCGCCGGCGCCCTTGCTGTGGCAGGACCCCTTAGCCGAACATCCCGCACAGTTGGCGGACTTGATTGTTTTTACCCAGGCCGTCCTGGAACCGGTTTTGATGACGATGCCTTGTTCCGTTGCCATAAAAAGATCTCTTTAAAGGGTTTAATCCTGATTGAGCGATACTCAGTTGGGATTGATACAAGGTGAAGATCAAATTACGCTCGCGTTACCTCGACGTTGGAGGTTACACTGTCGACGGACTCCTCTTTGCCTTCGATCGTTGCAGAAGGTTCATAACAAATCAATCCGCATTGCAGACACCTTGAAGCTTCAGCCCTCGCCATTTCGCTGTTAAAGCCCCTTTCAATCTCACCGCAGGCGGCAAGCTCCCTGCTGCTGCAAATCGGCATGATCTGGCGCTGACAGGCTGCGACGCTTTCAACATGATCGACATTTTGCAAAATGGATTGCGGCGTAATCACATGCTCCGTAAGAGACGGGTCAATCCCGAACATCATCTGTTGCAAGGACGCCGCCGCTCTTCTTCCGGCGCCGATGGCTTTAATAGCAGCACTGTAGTCGGCCAGCACATCCCCCTCGGCAAACAACCCGACTTCATTTTTTAAGGCAGGTTGTTTATAGGGTGTCGTGGCTTCCCATCGCAGAGGCCGATCCGCAGGTTCACCGGCTGTGGGTTCTTCCGATTTTGACTCAACAAAGATCAACTCCGGGAAACGCCCGGCGGCGATGACTAAGTTTTGAGCCGCTATGGTAGTTCTTTCCCGGGTTTTGATGTCAATCGCATCCAACTCGACCAGACGGTTCCCTTCACCCCTCAAGCAATGGATAGCAGCGCCATACAGAATATTCACTCCTTCGAAACCGCCATTTTTTATATCGGCATCGCCGATGGGGCTGTTTTGCAATCCCTCACGAAATAATATGGTGATTTTATCCGCACCCGCCTGCCGACAAATGTTGGCAGTTTCCAAGGCAAGTTTGCCGCCACCGAAAATGGTTACGTCCGATTGACAGGTAAACATTTCATGGCCTTTGGCCGCTAAACGCAAAAGATCGACCATCATATAAGTGCCGGGAATGGGGGATTCAATTTCAGTCACGGTTTCCCGGGCCATCCGGCTGTCCCAGCCGCCGCCTGCCAGAAATACGGCATCAACATTCTGTCGGAGTAAAGAGTCCACCGTAAAATCTTCTCCCATAACCTTGCCGGTCTCCGCTATAATTCCCATTTCAAGGATCCCCTCGATGTCCCAATCGAGAATTTCCTCGGGCAGTCGTTCTTTGGCTATGGCACTTCGCAGTAATCCGCCAAGTTTTGAGTTGGCATCATATACGGTCACATGATGCCCCAGACGGGCGGCAAAAAATGCCGTCGAAAGCCCTTCCACTCCCCCGCCCACCACGGCAATGCTGCGGCCCGATGAAGGCGCTTTGTATGGAAGTATTCTTTCTCCGCTCTCCCGTTCAAAATCGGCGACAAACCGTTTCAGATAATTGATCGCCACAGGCTCATCAACAAAATTTCGACGGCAGTCCAACTCACATGGGCGCGGGCAAATTCTACCGATAATCGCCGGAAAAGGGTTGCGCTCCTTAATGACCTGGACCGACCGATGGAAATTCCCTAGGGAAATCTGTCGGATATACTCACGAATATCAATCCCGGCCGGACAGCCCCGCTGGCAGGGGGTGGTACATTCTTCGGTGGTGTATTCTCGCATGAGACGGCGGGTAACGGAGGACAAATTAATGATGTGCTTCGGGCAGACCCGTTCGCAGGTGCCGCAACCGGTGCATTTATTTTCGTCCACCACAGGTAATCCTTGGGGCCCCATGGCAATGGCATTAAAGGGACAGACTTTTTGACAAGTCCCCAGCCCCAGGCAGCCGATGGTGCACACTTTCATCCCACCGCCTAAAAGTGCCACCGCGCGACAATCATCCAACCCGTTGTAGATGTATTTCAAATCAGCATCCTGCACACCAAAATAGCACCCCGGCCGGGCGATGTCCGGTTCTTTGGCCTCGATTTTGACCCCCATGATTTCTGCGATGGCTTCAGCCACCTCGGGGCCGGCCGCCACACAGGAATTCGGTGCTGCTATTCCGGCCACGATCGCTTCGGCATTGGAGCTGCAACCCGGCAGCCCACAGCCGCCTCAGTTGGCACCCGGCAATTCGTCTTCAACAGCCAGAATCTTGGGATCGACATAAACATAAAAAATTTTCGACGCCAGAGCTAAAACGGCACTGATGACCAGTCCCATGCCCCCCATCAAAATAAGCGCTGCAGTCATAATATCACTCCAAAAATGAATTGACCTCTAAGAGATAGCATCAAACCTGCATTTCTCAAAACAGGTCATGCATTTGATGCATTTTTCTTTATCGATAAAGGCAACCTCTTTCTTTTTCCAAAGAATGGCATCGGCCGGACAGCTGCGGAAGCAAAGACCGCATTTGGTGCAGATATCCGGCTCGACTTCAAATCGCAACAACGGCACACAGCGCTTGGCCGGGCATCGTTTTTCATAAATATGAGCCTCATATTCTTCTCTGAAATAACGCAGAGTGGAAAGGACCGGGTTGGGCCCGGTTTGCCCCAACCCACACAAAGCGGTGTCCTTAATCGTATCAGAGAGCGCCTCCATGATTTCTATATCGCCGGGTTCACCTTTGCCCCCGCATAATTTTTCCAGCAGCTGCAATAGTCGTCGCGTTCCCTCGCGGCAGGGGGTGCATTTGCCGCAGGACTCATCCTGAACAAAGTCCATGAAAAAGCGAGCCATATCGACCATGCAGGTATTTTCATCCATGACGATGGCCCCGCCGGATCCCATGATAGCCCCCACTTTGGCAATGGCTTCGTAATCCACCGGTGTGTCCAGGTGTTGTTCCGGAACACAACCTCCGGAAGGACCGCCGAGCTGGACCGCCTTAAATTTTTTCTTCCCGGGGACACCGCCCCCGATATCATATATTATCTTTCTAAGGGTTGTACCCATAGGCACTTCCACCAGTCCGATGTTATTCACGTCTCCGGACAGGGCGAAAACTTTGGTGCCCTTGCTGCTCTCCGTGCCGACACTGGCAAACCATTTTCCCCCGTTTGAAATTATCTGGGCTATAGAGGCCAGAGTTTCAACATTATTTAGGACGGTCGGTTTTTCCCATAAGCCCTGATGGGCCGGAAATGGCGGCCGGGGCCGCGGCATCCCGCGTTTGCCTTCGATCGATCGCATCAAGGCCGTCTCTTCCCCGCAGACAAACGCACCGGCGCCCTGGTAAATATCTATATCAAAGTCAAAACCGGTCCCCAGAATGTCTTCTCCCAGCAGTCCGTATTCTCTGGCCTGTTTGATGGCAATTCCCAGTCTCCGGATTGCCAGGGGGTATTCCGTGCGCGCGTAGATCACTCCCCGGCGGGCATCAATGGCCCTCGCTGCGATAATCATGCCTTCAAGGACAGCGTGCGGATCGGCCTCAAGAACACTCCGGTCCATAAAGGCACCGGGATCACCTTCATCCGCGTTGCACAGAACATATTTGATTTTTCCCGGGCTTTTGCTCGCAAACTCCCACTTTAAACCTGTTGGGAAACCGGCACCGCCGCGCCCCCTGAGCCCGGAAGCTTTCACTTCTCCAATGATCTGTTCCGGTGTCATTTCCTGCAATGCTTTGGCGGCCCCAAAATAGCCGTCCCTGGCGATATATTCATCGATAAGTTCAGGGTCGATAACCCCCTTGTTGCGCATCACCCAGAACATCTGATTGGCAAAAAAGGGAATTTGTTCCATGGACGGAATGGTTTCCTTGGAGGCGGGCTCTACATAGAATAATTTTTGGACCGGACGGCCCTTTAAAAAATGCTCTTCGACCAGGTGCGGTACATCCTTGACGTTAAGCTTCTGGTAGAAGATTCCTTCAGGCTGCACCAACATGACCGGACCGACAGCGCAAAAACCGTTACAGCCGGTTTCGATAATTTTGATTTCCTCGGCAAGCCCCTGTCGATCGAGCTCATTTTGAAGCGCCGTTTGAAAGTCTCGAGTTCCACTGGCATGGCAGCCCGTGCCGCCGCAGAGCATCAACTGGGTTCTAACCTTATTCATTCTATTCTCCTGCAATTTACGATTTCAAATCACCGGAAACCATCTCGTTCTTTCAGACCAATCAGCGATCACCAGCAGCTGGGGGGTATGAGGATGGCCCCTGGAAGGGGCCGGGGCCACCTATGCTG
>JBAVYC010001048.1:0-1774 GCA_049698595.1 Desulfobacterales bacterium
TCTCACGACCTCAGTGTCGTTCATTATATGTGCGATCGGATAGCAGTGATGTATCTGGGTAAAATCGTTGAAATGACTACCAGGAGTGACCTTTACTTCAATCCACTGCATCCCTACACACAAGCCCTGTTATCTGCCATTCCGGAACCGAATACAGGGCCTAAACGGGAAAAAATTCTATTGGGAGGAGAAGTTCCCAGCCCAATCAATCCTCCGGCGGGTTGCAGCTTCCACCCCAGATGTAATTATAAAATGGAAACGTGCACCAAAGTTGAACCGTTGTTAAAGGGTGTGGGGGACAGCCACTGGGTCTCCTGCCATTTGCGATAGGTGAGTCTATGCTGCGATATATTCTTAATCGGCTAATTTATCTGTTTCCGGTCCTCATTTTCATGTCAATCGTGGTCTTTTTGTTCATCCATCTGATCCCCGGCGACCCGGTGGACTACATGCTGGGTATTGACGCTACCCCCGAGGCCAGGCAGGTTTTGCGCGCTGAACTGGGCTTGGACAGGAACATCGTGGTCCAGTACATAAGTTGGGCCCGTAAAATCGTGCGGGGAGATCTAGGCACCTCCATCGTCACAAACAGGCCGGTTTTGCAAAGCATTTTGGAAAAGTTTCCGGCCACGATGCTTCTGGCCTTTGCAGCCACTATCATATCCCTGATCATTGCCGTCATTGCCGGCACCATCGCTGCCGCCAATAAAGGAACATGGAAGGACCTGGGGCTTCTCCTGCTGTCCCTGCTTTGGGTCTCCATCCCGAGTTTCTGGTTGGGGATCATGCTGATCCTTGTTTTCTCCATAGAGTTCCCCATCTTTCCAGCCATCGGACACGTCAGCATGTTCGTGGATTTTGGAAAGTCGATGCACCACCTGACTTTGCCGGCCATTACCCTGGGTGCTACCCTGGCCGGAGCTATTGCGCGCATGACGCGCTCGGAAATGATCGAACAAATGAGCAAGGATTATGTTACAACTGCCCGGGCCAAAGGGCTCTCCAGGCCGGTGGTGATCTACAAGCATGCCTTGAGAAATTCCCTGATTACGGTGGTAACATTTACCGGGCTGCAGCTGGGTACTTTACTGGGAGGTACTGTGGTGGTTGAAAAAATCTTTGCCTGGCCCGGGCTTGGCCTTATGGTTATACAGTCCATCTTCGCCCGGGATTATCCCATGGTCCAGGGTATCGTACTGTTTTTTGCCTTTACCTTTGTTTTCGTTAACCTGATGGTCGACATCAGCTATACTTTTCTAAATCCTCAGATCCGATTGGGGCAAAAGGGGTAACCATGGCTAAAAAAATACCCCCGACGCTGAATTTCAAGAGAACCGGCCGGGCCAAGATGGCATGGGCGGTGAGGTCAAACGGGGATCACTCTTGTGGGCAAAGATTAGCAGCAACAAAATGCTCATCATTGGTGGAATAGTCGTCATCTTTTTTCTATTCATGGCTTTCTTTGCTCCGCTAATTACCCAATACAGCCCTACCAAGATGAATTTTCGCGCCAAATTCGCGCCACCAAGTGCCGAACACCTGATGGGCACCGATCATTTCGGCCGGGACACCTATACCCGCATAGTATATGGCGCAAGGGTCTCCTTTCAGGTCGGCCTTGTCGCCGTGTCGATTGGCCTGATCGGAGGATTAATATTCGGTGCCGTTGCCGGGTTTGTGGGTGGCATAGCAGATGATATCCTGATGCGGATGATGGATGCCCTTTTAGCTTTTCCACCGCTGCTGTTGGCCATCGGCCTGGTAGCCTCTATGG
>JBAVYC010001049.1:0-3333 GCA_049698595.1 Desulfobacterales bacterium
CATCGGTTTTCATTCGAAGTAGCCCCAACAAATCGCTTAACCTAACCGGAAAAACCATGCGGGGTTGCGTAAAATTTTGTGCAAGCTCGAGAGTTAGATGGCCGGTAGGTTAGCACAAAACGTTGGCTGGCAATCAAATTCAACATGGAGGTCACAGTGACAAAAAAGTATAAAAAATCAAAATCGTTGTACCAAATCAAAGTTACCTTGGTTGGAAGCAAGCCTCCAATATGGAGAAGATTGATTGTCAAAGACAATATCAGATTAGATCAATTACATTCCGTCTTGCAGGTCGCAATGGGATGGTTTAATTACCATTTACATCAATATAGAGTTGGAAGCTCTTATATCGGAACTCCAGACCCGGATTTTGATATTGATGTAACAGATGAGCGTAAGGTTTATTTACAAGACATCATTTCCAATCCAAAAGACAATTTTGTTTATGAATATGATTTCGGTGATGGTTGGGAGCACAAAATCGTTCTCGAAAAAATTCTTTCTTTAGATTTTTCTGAATCACCTGCAGTCATTAAAGGGAAAAAGGCATGTCCTCCAGAGGACTGCGGGGGTATTTGGGGATACTCCGATTTTTTGGATGCAATTCAAGATCCAAAACATGAAGAACATGAATCTATGCTTGAATGGGTTGGTGGGGAATTTGATCCTGATGAGTTTGACATGAACTTTATTAACAAAAAACTTAATGATCTGAAATTATAAATTTTCTTCATTACAGGCAGCCAACCATCGCTTACACACCGACCGGGAAAGCACCGCATTTTTTCGGTTCTGCCCAAAGCTTCGTCAAATTTGCTTTTGCGCAGGCCCAGTTGGCTTTCCCGGCGGGTGATTCGTACGATAAGCGGACCGTGAGCTACGCTTCGCTTCGCACACGTCACGGTCCGCTTATCGGCGGCTGTTGAGCTTCGCTCTAACGCACTTGACAGGCTCCGCTCACGCTCCGCCTATCAAGTGCGTTAGAGCCGACTGCGATTCTAAGCATGAGAAGAAAATAAAAAGACATTTCCTTCTCATGCCTGCGATTCTCGCGGCTCAACAGCCGCCGTTAGCCTGACAAAATAGCGCACGGAGGTCAGCCATGAAGAACGACGCATGGGTACTCGTTGCGGGCACTGGGCTACGGTCTGGCGTACCACACGATGTCTGTCTAGCCGCCGAGGCTGTCGGAGCGGCACTAGCACGGTTTGGCTGTGGCTTAGTAACTGGGGGTTGGCCAGGCGTTGACTACATCGTCTCCGAAGCATTCGCATCAGTTGAACGGCAGAAGGGAATCCGCCTTGAGCACCGCCTCGTGCAGGTTGTCCGGAGCGACAGGACGATTGAATTCCCCGGCGGTCGAGTAGTGAACGCAAGTCCAGGACCCCTCGAGTGGCTGGAACCGCAATCTTACTGCGACGCGATCGTGCTGATCGGTGGCATAGGGGGGACATACGGCACGTTTCTGAGTGCGCTTCACAAAGGACTGCCCCGCTTCCCTTTGGGCGGTACCGGAGGCGACGCCGCCACGGCCTTTCGCAACATGTGCGAGCTTTGGGATGTTATCCCTAATCCGGGTATTCCTAAGTGGCGTTTTGAGGCATTGGGGCGGACCGTTGCCACGCGAAAGGAAGCGGCAGATCTAGCTGATGACCTTCTACCCCTCGTGATCGAGTCCATTGACAACCGAAAGGGCCGAACACCACAGTCAGTCTTCATTAGCTACAGCCGACGTGATGCGTCTTGGTTGGGTCGCATCCGAGCTATTCTCCAACCAGTAGAGCAAACAGGCCAAGCTCATATCTGGACCGACCTTGACATTGAAGCTGGTTCTCAATGGGATGCTGAGTTGCGCAGGAAGCTATCGGTATGCGATATCGCAATCCTTCTGGTCAGCCCGAACTTCTTGCAGTCCGATTACGTAAAGAATGTTGAGCTTCCGGTTCTCTTAGAACGTGCGCGAACCGAAAGGACGCGACTCCTGTGGATTCTCCTTGCGAGGAGTCCGTTGGACCAAACTGAACTCAGCGGTACGCAGGCCGTCTGCGATCCGCGAGTACCGCTAGAAGATATGAAGGAATCCGACGTTCAAATCGCGCTTGTGGCAATCCGTCAAGCCGTTGAAAGACATTTAGCTGAGGGCTTCGAAACGATCGAGGTAAAGCATATAGGCTAACCATACTACTGGAGCAGACGGCGTGAAGATAGCGGTTGAACGTAAAGGCCGTGCAAGGTCGAGACTTATTTAAGCCGCTGCTCAGTGGCGGACGTTATCTTCCTTGAAAAATTAGGATTAAGTTCTGAATGAAAACTGGAAACAACAGAAAATACTTATTAATTTTCTCAGGGGTACTCCTTGCCTACCAATACTTGGGGCTGGTTATTGATGGTAATATTCCTTACACTCAGATTAAAATATCTTCTCAAGCAAACATCTCAATTGCCCTTACAATATTAATATTTTTCTTTGGTTCACAGTATAGCTTCTATTGGTTTAAACAAAAAAAGGAAGAAAGAAGTTTATTCGAATTTGCATCTTCCATTCCGATTGGACTTATTGCAATAGTACCTATTTGTTACAGCTACTTGAAAAAGTTTGGAATAGATTGGAAAGTAATTGTTTCAACAATCCTAATATTGTTTTTAGGTAGTTTATTGGCGGTTGCAGCAGATTTTATTATTGCAATAATATTTAGCCTTAGAACCCCAGAAGAGATGAAAAAAATGGGGCTTGGCAAAATTCCTTCAGCATCTAAAGCCTTTATTAGGTGTCTGCTTTTCTTAATACCTCTTTGTATTTCGGTTTTCTTCTTTCTTGTAACATATAGCTACATATTGCCAACTCCATTAAAAAACTATTGGCATGTAATTTTTTTAACGCCAACCTTTCTCTGGAATTTTGAAAATTTCATTAACTTGTTGTTGTGTCTCGGCCCCTCAAAAGTCCGGAAAAAAGCCTTAAACAATTTGCATATTTTTCGAAGGGCAATGGATTTACACGAAATGCATTATCAATATATTGGAATTGAAAAATTTAAAGACCATGAACTGCCCGCTATTTGTCAATTTGCAAGGGATGGGAAGCTGGCTGAAGTTCAAGAACTGCTGTCCATTGGTATTGATCCTAATTCTCAAGATAGTCGAGGTTGGTGCCCTCTTATGTGGGCAACGGCTGAGGGGCATGTAGATATTGTTGAGTTTCTCTTAAAACATGGGGCTGATCCAAATATAATAAACTACCTTGGTCGCTCAGCAATTATGTATGCATCAAATTATGGTTTCTATGAAATCGCTAAAGCTCTAATCGAAAAAGGTGCAATTCTAAATCCGTCA
>JBAVYC010001050.1:0-4655 GCA_049698595.1 Desulfobacterales bacterium
TACATGCATTGACCAAGGCCGACAATTTGGGTCTCGGATTGGTGGTCGCCGGATCGATCCTAATGTCCAAAGAATGGACGGTTGGTGTGAAGCTGCTCCTCATCTGGCTGGCTGTATTGGTGGCCAGCACCATATCATGCTACCTGATCGCAAATGCGGCCCGTAAGCGGAAAATAAACCCATGGAAAATTCCCTGAATTTAGCCGCCGTTACCTTTGATGGCGTTTTGGCCCTGGTATTGCTGGTTCTCGCCTGGCAGCTATTACGCTCACCGAACTTGTTCAAGGCCATTGTCCTATTTATCAGCTTTGGATTGATGCTGTCGCTGGCCTGGGTCCGTTTAAAGGCTGTCGATATTGCCCTGGCTGAAGCGGCAATTGGCGCCGGGCTGACCGGCGCACTGTTTTTGACGGCGCTTGACAGGTTGCAGCGTAACAACCAAAAAGTCGGAGACAGCCTCATCTCACAACCGGGAAAAGCGATTGCAGCAATCAGCGTGCTGGTATTGATCTGTATCTTGGGCTGGACCGTCTGGACGCTTCCGCCCTTTTCCGATCAAATGTCAGCGCTGGTGTCCTCAAATATGCCGATCAGCGGCGTCGAAAATCCGGTCACGGCCGTACTGCTGAACTTCAGGGGGTATGACACGCTTCTGGAAATCGGCGTCCTGCTGCTGGCTGCGGTGGGCGTCTTAGCCGTAACCCCTTCAGCGGTCATGGTCGCCGATTCAGCCCCGTCTCCGATTCTCATCCTGCTTTTACGTTTGCTCCTGCCGTTTATCATTCTGGTCAGCGGGTATATTCTCTGGATCGGCAAATATGCACCGGGAGGGGCATTCCAGGCCGGTGCAGTTCTGGCAGCCGGCGGCATCCTGCTGGCAACCGCAGCGGTCCGTTTCAATCTATCCGCCAGCAAGGCCCTGCCGTTGGCCACGGGAATCGGACTGCTGATATTTCTACTGGTAGCCCTGGCAACGATGATGCTACGCGGCAATTATCTGCAGTATCCGGTGGCACAGGCGGGAACATTGATTCTGGTAATTGAGGCCGCCGCCACCCTGTCGATTGCCGCCGTTTTGGTCCTGTTGTTCGTCACTGTAAAATCAGATGCGGACTGTCCGGCGCCTGGCGAGGACAGCAAGAACCTCATTTTCGAGGAGGAAAATACGATCAAATGACTATTCCGCTTTTATATGCGCTGGTTGGCGTCGTGCTGTTGGGGATGGGATTGTACAGCCTGGTAATGTATTCCCATCTGGTCCGGAAAATACTGGCGTTGAATGTATCCGGCGCCGGTGTCTTTTTGTTTCTGGTTGCGGCGGCAGATCGGACATCCGGCCCGCTGCCGGACCCGGTCCCCCATGCCATGGTGCTGACCGGCATTGTTGTTGCGGTCAGCGCGACCGCCCTGGCCCTTGCACTGGCGTGCCGCATCCATCAAATCAGCGGAACCACACAATTAACCGATAATGAGCCTGATTGACTTTCTACGACCCATGAACTTGCCCGCCTGGATCATTTCGCTGCCGCTGTTGGCGGCAGTGGTTACCGTTGTGTTGCCGCGAACCGGCCGCTGGGTCGGCATTTTCATCACCATTGTCATCCCCCTGGTCGTTGTTAAGCTTTGCATTGAGGTTCTCGTCCAGGGCGCGCTACAAATGCAGGTCGGCGGATGGCAAACCCCTTTGGGTATACAGTTGTATGCGGACGGCCTGAGTGCCGCCATGCTGGCGATTACCGCCATTGTCATCGGTTGCTGCACCTTTTATGCCCGCAGCTATTTTACCGCCAAAGCAGCGTCGCGCTCTTTCTGGCCGCTGTGGATGTTCCTGTGGGCCGCTCTCAACGCCCTGTTTCTGTCTGCAGACATCTTCAATCTCTATGTAACCCTGGAGCTGTTGGGCCTTTCGGCCGTTGCGCTGGTTGCGTTGTCCCAAACGGCGGACGCCCTGTCGGCCGCCATGCGGTATCTTCTGGTCAGTCTCACGGGTTCCTTGAGTTATCTGATGGGAGTCGCCTTGGTTTATGCCGCCAACGGTACCCTCAGCCTTAAAATGCTGGCGACCACCGCACCGGCGTCACCCTCCCTATCGACCGCCTTTGCGCTGATGGCGGCCGGCTTGATTATGAAAAGTGCCCTGTTCCCGATGCATTTCTGGCTGCCGCCGGCGCATGCCAATGCGCCGGCACCGGTCAGCGCCGTGCTCTCAGCCCTGGTTGTCAAAGCCTCCTTTTACATTCTGGTGCGATTGTGGATGATGATTTTCGAACCGTCCATCAACCCGTCCACCGCCCAGCTGATAGGGATTCTGGGCGCATTCGCCATCATCTGGGGATCGGTGCAAGCGCTGCTGGCAAAGCGACTCAAACTGCTGGTGGCCTACTCGACGGTTGCCCAGATCGGCTACCTATTCCTGATTTTTCCCTTGAGTTCGACCCCTCAGACGGCTCATACAGCCTGGCAGGGGGGGCTCTATTTTGTTTTCAGTCATGCCTGCGCCAAAGCAGCTGTTTTTTTAGCGGCCGGCACCGTTATCTACGCCTTTGGCCATGACCGCATCAATGAACTTCACGGGATTGTCCGTCGCCTACCGGTGTCCATGTTTGCCTTTGCTCTGGCGGGCGTCAGCCTGATCGGCCTGCCGCCAAGTGGCGGCTTCATTGCCAAATGGCTTTATCTGAATGCCGCCCTGGCCAGCGGTCAATGGTGGTGGAGTGGTCTCATTATCCTCGGCGGCCTGTTGGCCACCGCCTATATATTTCGATTTTTTTCGCGCGCTTTCAGTTACTTTCCAGAGGTTGTTGAGGGGCGCCCGGTGCCTAAAATCATGGAGTGGACGGCCCTCGGCCTGGCCTTATGTGCAATCTTTTTAGGGCTGACTGCGCCGGTGGTAACCGCGCTGCTCAACGCAGGCAAACCTTTCTGATTGCAGGAGTTAGAGTGACGTTCGACGACTGGCTACCTTTGCTGACCCTGTTGACATCCCTGCTGCCGGGGATCGTCATTTTTGTTTTGCCCGAAGAACGGGTCCGGTTGCGCACGACCTTGAACCTGGGGGGATCCGGCCTGAAACTGGTGCTTATCGGCGTCATGATCTGGGGGGTGCACCACGAACATGTCTATGAAACCCGTCTGCCCATACTGCCGGATATTGACTTGGTGCTCAACGCCGATGCCATGTCGATTATGATGACTGCGCTTTCCGGCGTCCTCTGGTTTCTGACAACGTTGTATGCCATCGCCTATCTCGAAACATCATCCCAGTCACGCAGCCGGTTTTTCGGCTTTTTCAGCCTGTGCGTGAGTTCCACCATCGGCATCGCCCTGGCGGGTAATTTGATGACGTTTCTCATGTTTTATGAAATGCTGACCCTGTCCACCTACCCGCTGGTCGTTCATCGGGGCACACCGGAGAGCATGCGCGCCGGTCGTATCTATATCGTCTACACCTTTGGCGGCGGGGCGGCGCTTCTCATCGGCGTCGCCTGGCTCAAAGCCCTGGTGGGTTCGGTGGCTTTTACGGAAGGCGGTATGCTGGCCCCCTATGTTGATGCCTACGCGACCCAGCTGCGGTTTATTTTCCTTCTGATGATCGCCGGATTGGGAGTCAAAGCCGCCCTGGTTCCGCTTCACGGTTGGTTGCCCAAGGCTATGGTGGCACCGGCCCCGGTCAGTGCCCTGCTGCACGCCGTCGCCGTCGTAAAAGCCGGCGCCTTTGGCATTGTGCGCGTCGTTTATGATGTTTACGGTATAGAGTTCAGTGCCAAACTCGGTTTGCTCCAGCCACTGGCTGCCGTCGCCGCTGTTACGATCGTATATGGATCGGTGCGCGCGCTGTTCCAGGATGAGCTAAAAAAGCGCCTGGCGTTCTCGACGGTGAGTCAGGTCTCCTATATTGCCCTTGGCGCCGCTATCGTGGGTCCGGTTGCTACCATCGGAGGTATTGTGCATTTAGTTCACCAGGGACTGATGAAAATTACGCTGTTTTTCTGTGCCGGTAATTTTGCCGAAACCATGGGAGTCCACCACATCAGCCAGATGAATGGTGTCGGCCGACGCATGCCCTGGACCATGGCGGCCTTCACGCTGGGTTCGCTTGGCATGATCGGTGTTCCGCCGCTGGCCGGCTTTATCAGCAAATGGTATCTGGGGACCGGTGGATTGGCGGCCGGTAAACCATGGGTAATCGCGATCCTGGTCACCAGCAGCCTGTTAAATGCCGCCTACTTCCTGCCGATCATCTATCGTGGCTGGTTCCAGGAACCGGCTGAATCCTGGTCCGAGGGGCCGTCTTGCGGTTATTTGGAAACCCATTGGATGCTGCTTTTCCCTCCCCTGATAACCGCCCTGCTGGCCTTGCTGGCGGGTTTGCTGGCCGATGCGCCCTTCAGCCCGCTAGAATGGGCGCGGCTGATTGCCGCCCGGGAGTACCATCCATGAATCCGACAAGTTTACCGATTCATACGTTGCTGATGGTCGCCGTCTTCGGCCTGCCGCTGGCGCTGGGTATCGGCCTGTCGATAAAACGCTGGCAGCCGGCGATCATCCGCTTGGCTCCCTGGTCGGCCCTTCCGGCTTTGGCAGCGGTCATGTGGGTACCGTCAGACGAAATCATATCGATTCCCTGGATTCTGCTTGAGATGTATCTGGCCATG
>JBAVYC010001051.1:0-2163 GCA_049698595.1 Desulfobacterales bacterium
CGGCAATACCAACTGATTCATGCCCGAGCAGAAGCGGATAATCTTCAACTCCGGGGAAATGACCTTCAATCAGTTTGCGGTCGGTTGCGTTACACAAAAAGGCCAATTCTGTTTTGATGACGACATCATAGGGTCCGGGTTCGGGATCAGGAATTTCTACGATAACAACTTTACCCGGTTCGGTTACGGAAACAGAGAACATACTACTCCTCCCAACTATCTGTTTTCAAAAGTTGATTTCGGTTAAGAAACTGTTCGACTTCAGCGCTGTTAGGTAAGGCGGGTATCGCACCGGGCTTTGTGCAGGCATACGCGCCAACGGCATTCGCCAGTCTCAGCGTTTTTTCGATCTTTTGCTCCGGGATTCGGGCCAGCGAACCCAGACGTTCCCTTTCCGGCAAAAGTTCGGAAATGACAGCCGCCAGAAAGCCATCACCGGCCCCGGTAGTTTCGACGACATCTACTTCTACAGCCGGAACTTCGATGAGATAATCACCGTTGGTTGCAATCGCGCCTTTATCTCCTTTGCTGACGACTAACAGTTCGACGCCTTTGTCGAGAACTGCCTTGACACCGGCCTCGAAATCGTCACAACCGGTGGCCGCACTCCATTCCTCGTCACTAACTTTAGCCAAATGGCAGTATCGATAGGCATCCTGGATGGTCTGTCGAGCCAGTTGCGCATTCGGCCACAGGGTCGGTCGGTAATTGGGGTCATATGAGATCATTACCTCGTTGCGGCGGGCAAATTCAATTGCCTTGCGCTGGGCCGAACACGACGGTTCATCAATGAATGTGATGGATCCAAAGTGAAAGCCTCTCAGATTGGTGAATAGGGATTCATCAATTTCATCCGGACTGAGCATCATGTCGGCGCCTGGATTGCGGTAGAAGCATAAATCTTTGTGGCCATCGTCCCAGACAGCGGTGAAGACGGCTGTCGTTCTTGTGCCTGCAGCGCGATACAGGGTGGACGTATCGACGTTGTCCGCTTCCAGACAGTCTTTTAAGAAAAGCCCGAAGGGATCATCACCAACTTTACCCATGAAGCCGGATTTGACGCCCAGCCGCGACAGTGCGACGGCGACGTTGGCCGGTGCGCCACCAGGCGCTTTGATGAAACCCGGCGAGCGGGATAGGGGAACATTGTTTGTATCGGCCACAAACTCTACGAGAAGTTCTCCGATGCACAAGACATCTGTCATTATTTTACCCCCGTTAACGACCTAATAAATTTCATGGAATTGTGAAAATTAATCAGAACTTTGGTCTCCAGGTTGGCAATCATGTTACTTTTCTCCCTGTGACCCTAACACCGACGCTGTATTCAAAATTAGTTTCGCAGCGCCACATGTGCCATTTAGTCACTGCGACATAATTTTTTGGAGCTGCGCGGAGAAGACTCCGGCGCCCTCGGGTTCCAACTCTTTAATTGCGGCGACTTCCTGCCGGGCATCTGCCAAGCGCTTCAGCTTTAGAAGCGCCAGCGTCCGATTAAATCGGATTTGTGCCTGTTTCGGATATCGCTGCACCGCTATATCAAAATGTCTTAAGGCGCTGGGGTAGTCGCCGCGCGCAAAGTTGATAAGCCCTAAACCATTATGTGCCCGGGGCGCATCCGGATCAAAATCCAAGGCCTGGGTGTAAATGGCAACGGCCTCCTTTATGTTACCCGCACGTCTGGCCCGGTCACCGTTGTTGGCCTGGGCTGACGCCAGGGTGCGAAGCGCATCCGTCAGCAATATTTTTGTGATTCCGTCTTCGGGAGCTTGCTGCAGTGCCGCTCGATAGTCGGCAACGGATTCGGCCAGATTACCGCTATAGGTCGCTAATCTGCCCCTTATGGTCTTCTCCCTGGCCTGGAATATACGCAGCAGATTCTCTTGAAATTCAGCCCTGGGTTCAGCAGGGTTGTCGGCTGAGAGAAACTCGGGCAATTTGCGCGCCTGCATCAAGGCGGCAAGATTCTCCGGGGTAGTTTCGCGGCCGAAGCAGCGTGAAGCCGAGTGCTCCAGGTAGGCGAAGTCATCGGTATTCAGAGGACCGGCACCAACAAAACGGTCAATACCGCCGTCCGTTAATAAGTGAAGCCCCAGCAATGATTCCGGCGAATCAATCCCGACCGAAGCCAGGTCCTGTTGAATTGCGGTTTGTTGCATACGA
>JBAVYC010001052.1:0-2051 GCA_049698595.1 Desulfobacterales bacterium
TGTCTTGCCAGCTGAATCGCAAAGAGACCTATGGGTCCGCTGCCGTAGACAGCAACAGTCTTTCCTTCCTGGACACCGGTTTTCCAGAGCGCATGAATCGCATTCGCCGCCGGATCAACCATGGCACCGGCCTCAAAGGAAACCTTATCCTGTAATTCAAGAAGATTGTTAGCCGGAACCCGCACATACTCGGCCATGG
The DNA here is from genome assembly GCA_049698595.1 of Desulfobacterales bacterium. Lineage (GTDB taxonomy): Bacteria > Desulfobacterota > Desulfobacteria > Desulfobacterales > JAFDCJ01 > JAFDCJ01. The sequence goes on from JBAVYC010001052.1 coordinate 200, forward strand.
CGCCATCCGTGCGCGAGCCAAGGTAGTCGTAATCTGCACACAACGAGTAGCGACCTTCGCGGCAAGCCCGGCAATCAAAACAGGGAATCAATGGGGCCGCCGTTACACGCTGGCCCTCACGCCATTGGTCCACTCGTTCCCCGAGTTGCGCTATAATTCCACTAAACTCATGTCCCAGGGTCAGGCGCGGGTGATAGGCACCTTTCGTGAGGATTCGGGGAATGTCCGAGCCACAGACACCGACGGCCATGACCTGGACCAGAACATCGTCGGCACCAATTGATGGAATTGGCGTTTCAACCAGACGAATATCGCCCGGTGCATAAAGCTTCAACGCTCTCATTTTACCCTCCAGAGCCTCGTTCACCCAACTCGAGCGTTGGATTGTTTTTCCCCCTATGTAGCACGCTATTTGTGGGAATGATGAACGAAGCCGGCTTGTTGACAGTTAAGGTGTTATCAGAGTATGATCCCAAAAGATTATGTAACGATGTAAGCATGTATTTACATAATTAGATTAATTCCTGAATCGAAGTCAAGATTAATTATCCAGTTTATGCCATTTTTTGACCACTTGTCCCCCGACCCCTTTTTCCCCGGATTAGGCACCAAAGTTTTTTGCGAGACCTTTAGCGTGGATCATGCTGCCGGCTGATCCTTGCGAATTAAATACACCATCACCATTGTCTGCAATGCGGACAGGACAATAAAATACCCGACCCACAGCGGAACTCCGAACAGGATCGGCCCAACTCTGCCCCAGGCCCAGAAATCCATGGCCAAAAGAAAGATTGCCGTAAGGAGCCAGACATACCGGTCGGAGAGCCATTCGGGCATACGTAATTGCAACAGGTTTTCGCTCCACAACAATACGCTATGGGTGATCAGATAGACGGCAAACGTGATCAGCATGATCCAGATGACCGGCAGGAAAATAGAATTCGGGAGCCATTTTAAATAGAAGCCGATTAAGGCCGCCTCGCCGCAGCTGATGGACAGAATCGCGGCCAGGGCGAAAACCCTTTTAAAGTAAAGCCCGAAAATTACTGTGGGGAACAAAACCGCCAGTCCGGTAAACGTTTGGGTGGCAATCTGGAGAATGGTGGCCGGAGGTTTGTAAGCCAGTGCGAGACCAATCAGGCTCAGCAGGATTACAAAAATGCGGCCGGCGACGCTGGTCTCCTTTTTGGCTTTGCCGAACAATGGAAGTATGTCCCGGGTAAAAATGGAGCTCAAGGTCAGCAATTGAGAGTCCATGGTAGACATGAGCGCGGCCAGTCCTGCTGCAATAACGAGGGCGGCCATGAAATCGCCTGAGATCGACGTCATCACCATGGGCAGGATACGGTCGGCCTGTTTGCCGACCAGGTCGGGAAAAGAAAGGCGGCCCAGAACTCCCAGGGCAATCGGCATAAAAAAGACCACGGTACAGACCAGGGGATACAAGATCATGATGCGGGCAATACTGCGATCGTCTCTGGCAGAAAAAAATCGCTGGAAAAGCTGTGGAAACATGGGATCACAAAAAAACCAGAGGGCCATGAAACTAAACCAGATCCCCAGTGAATACTTACCCATTGCACCGGGGCGTGAAAATAGCTCCGGGTTGGACATCAGGACCTTTTGATTGGCGGCCACAAATCCGCCATGATACTGTGCAATGATTACCAGGGATGACATCAGTAAAAGCAACATGACCAGGCCCTGAAACAGATCCGTCCAGGCCACCGCCCGCAGCCCACCGCGCAAGGTGTACACCAATATAATAGCAGTTACCACAAGGCAGCCATAAAAATACGGCAGACCTAAAAGCGCTTCCAGGGCATAGCCGGCCGCCATGGGCTGAAGCGCC
>JBAVYC010001053.1:0-1941 GCA_049698595.1 Desulfobacterales bacterium
CAGCATAACATGCACGGGGTCAACAATGTGCGTGACGTAACTTTGGTTCACGGCCACATCATTGTCGACGCGCCAACGGTTCGACGGACCCGCGTTTATGAGCGGTTCAACCTGCGGCCGTACTTCAACCTGCTCGCCAAGGAAGACGCCAGCATGTATCACACGTCAGCTCCCTTCCCGATGCTGACAGATGAATCCTACGACATGGACTACTATCACGACCGGACAAGTCGAACTGATGAAGAACAGCGGGACTTGTTGCTGGCAGCCCAGTTCCAGAACAAAAACGGGGAATTCCCCTGGGAATCCCTCTGGGACGGTGCTGACATCTGGAGCCTCGGCAAAGACATGTTCTACCAGCGCTCAGCAGTCGGCAACCATGCGGGCGCAGATTGGCTGCGGCGGTTCTGCAGAGAGCACGGATTCCGTTTCCACGCCGTAACGTTTGATACGCCGATCAACAGTGACCGGCCGACCAACTTCCACCCGTGGCACATCGACGTGAACATGTGTACGCCGCGGCCTGGTCTGTGCCTCATCAACGAGGATTGGCCCCCGGCTGATGAAGGGTTCACCCAGCTCTTCAAAAAGAATGACTGGGAAGTCGTGGTGGGCGCCCGGCCAACCCGTGTTCACAAGAACGACATTTACCTGACCGGGTTGTACGAGGGTAAATCCTGGATCTCCCTTAACACATTCAGTATTGACGAGAACGTGATGTGTGTGGAAGCCGGCGAAACAGCTTTCATGGAACAGCTCGACAAGCTGGGTGTGGAAGTGGTTCCGATTCCGTACGAAAAGGTGATCCCATTCGGCGGCGCCCTGCACTGCACCACGCTCGATATCGAGCGAGACACCGGCGAGAAGGGCGAGAGAGGGGAATACGAAGATTACTTTCCGAATCAGATTGAAGGTTTTTAAAAACCGCGAACTGATAGGTTTTGAATTTCAAGCAGTCGTATTCAATACATTCCGGTAAACGGGATTCATCTCCTTTAGGCGATGAATCCCGTTGCCGGAGATTTTTTGAGGGCTTTCTTCTCTAAAAGGAAAAGTTTATTGAAGGCAAGGCTACCACCTCTGGATTAATTGCGGCGACCATCGGATGACTATCTTAAAGCGGGTGTGAATCTTCCCGAGAGATGTCTATCTGATTTAAACAGGGAGCCGGTTACCGGGGGACGGGCTTGTCTTCATTCATTCATATTCGTCTGCCTCCACTAACGCCTTAATGTGTGTGGCTTCCTGTTGATTTCCGATCCCACTCTCGTCCTCTGCTTTTAATCTCTTTGATGGTATAGTTCCCTGCAGCTTTCTGCGATAGAATCGACAAAATCAAGTCAACGATACCCCGCCGCTTGCCGCGGGGAGGTTCATTATCGCACTTTCGGCATTGGCCCGGAGGGGAACAATTTAAAGCCGCCCAACATTGATTTTATGTACGTCGACAAATAATATTGAAGCTCACATCGGCCTGTGTTATTGGTAGTCCGCTAACTGTAACGAAAGGAGATTTTTATTATGTCAGCAATGGGTATTGGTCTTATTATATTTATCCTTCTTTTCTTTGTGTTGGGGGTGGGCATGTATTTCCTGGTCCAGGGAAGCGGCAAGCGGTATATTATTGCCGGTAAGAGCCTGCCGTTTTTTCTGATCGGATCCATGCTTCTGGCACAATCTCTGGATGCCAACGCAACCATGGGCAACGCCGCCGGAGTATACGGCGGCGGGTGGTGGGCCGGTTTTCAGTTTGCCTTCGGTCTGGCCCTGTGCCTGGTAATTACAGGTCTTTTTTATGCCAAGCCGTTGAACCGGATGAACCTGATGACGTTGCCGGATTTTTATTTTCGAAGATATAACTGGTTTGTGGAGATCCTTGCCTCCCTTTTGATGGCTTTCAGCTTTGCCATCCTGGTGGCCGGCAACTTTGCCGGGTCGGCC
>JBAVYC010001054.1:0-4716 GCA_049698595.1 Desulfobacterales bacterium
GTCGCCGGCCTTTACAGCCCAACTCTGCCAGAATTTGTTTGAGCTGCATGGCCGGATCGACATCGGCGCCATCGGCCCAGATGCGGATATCTTCTATAATGGACGTGTGGCGCGCCTGTCGGAGGTCCGGCGCCCGGGTCAACAGCATTAACCCCCCGTCGGCACTGAGATACAGGCATTGGAAAAATACATATCCGAAGCTGTCGTAACCGCTCAGGTAATACATACTTTCCTGACGAAACATGAGAAGCCCGTCCAGCTTGCGGTTTCCCAAGGCCTCAACCGTGCGTCGGTTGCGTAGGGCGAATTCTTCCGACGAGAAATGCAGGGCCATGGTGTCTCCTAATTATTGGGCCAGTAATTGTTGATACCCTGAATTGTTCTCTCCATCCAATATTTCTCTCAATTTCTCGGAAAAGCTTTTGATGGTAAATGGTTTTTGGATAAACCCCTGACAGCCCCGATTCAAGATCGCACTTGCCTCACCAATGATGCTATAACCGCTGGATAGCAGAACCTTCACGTCCAGCTTGAGCGCTTTGATGCTGTCGTAAGTCTCCCCACCGCCCATACCGGGCATGATCATGTCCAGAACCACAATGTCGATTTTATCTCTATAGGCGGAATAGATTTCAAGGGCCTCTCTACCGCTGCCGGCAGTCAGCACCGTGTACCCCAATTCTTGCAGAATTTGCGATCCTACTTTGAGGATGACATCTTCATCATCCACCAGCAAAACGGTTTGCGGTTCGTTATGATCATATCCAAAAAATAGCTTTTCGCCTTTTATGCCTTTTTCGGATGCCGGCAGGTAAATATGAAACGTTGTGCCTTCACCCACCTGACTGTCTACAACAATAGTCCCCTGGTGGTTTTGGATAATTCCGTAGGCGGATGCAAGCCCGAGGCCGGTGCCGTGACCAAACTCCTTGGTCGTGAAAAAAGGTTCAAAAATTCTCTGCCGGGTTCCCTCATCAATGCCGACGCCGGTGTCTGAAACAGATATTCTCACATATTTGGCCGGCGGCAGTCCGAGTACCCTGGCATCTTGTGCCCCAAGAATTAGATTTTTTGTTACCAGGGTGAGATCGCCCCCTCCGAACATAGCCTGTCCGGCGTTAACAAATATGTTCAACAGCACCTGTTGAAGCTGCCCCTGGTCCACCTCAACAGGCCAGATAGCTTCTTCATATTCCTCATAAATACTGATCTCCTTTTTGGTCCTGCCGAACATCCGGATGGTGTCTCGGGCTATTTCATTCATATTGGTCGACTTGACATCGTACTTGCCGTCCCTGGCAAACCCCAGCAGTTGTTTGGTCAGATCTGCGCCGTTCTGAACCAGCTGTTCGATGCTGTTTAAATTCTTATAATTTGGATGTTCCCGGTCGGTTTTTAGCAGCATTAAAGAAGCGTAGCCCTGTATGCCCATTAGAAGATTGTTGAAGTCATGGGCGATGCCGCCTGCCAGAGTACCGACGGCTTCCATTTTCTGGGCATGTCGCAGTTGGGTTTCCAGTCGTTTCCTATCGCTGATGTCTCTGGCCACGCCGTAAGTTCCCAGAAATTTTTTGGAACTGTCCGCTACATCCCTGTCATAGACACCGGTGGACTTCAGCTCGATGGTCAGGTGTCGAACTTCGAAAGATTTAGATTCTCCGCACGCCTCGGAGGATATTAGCCTCAACTCGACTCCCGTGGTCGACCGTTCCCCGGTTCTCCTCTCATTAAAAAACCATTTGGCTTTTTCCCGGTCTTCTTCGTGAATAATGGTGTTATAGTGCCTGGAGATCAGGTCCTCTCGATTCATGCATAGCAGGCGCTCGACTGCGTTGCTGATAAAGGTAAAGTTGCCGGCCTCATCCAGTGCGTAAATAATATCGGGAGAACTTTCCACCAGACGGCCGTAGCGGCTCTCCGACCACTCCAGTTTTGCATTTATGAGTTCGTTTTCTTTCTTGAGCCTTTTTTGTTCTAACGCATTTTCAACCGTCGCCAGCAGCTTTTCGAACTCGAACGGTTTTCTCAGATAATCATAGGCGCCTCTCTTCAAGGCACCTATGGCAAATTCCAAAGACGTGTCGCCAGTTATGACAATCACGTCGGTATCCGGGTCCTTTTGGTGGATCAGATCCATCAGTTGATGGCCGTCCGTGTCGGGCATCACCATGTCCACTAATGCCACATCAAAATGCCTGTCTTGCAAAATTGCCCGGGCTTCCGCACCGCTGGCGGCTGTGTAAACTTCATAATCCTTTACGCCTAACAACATCCGGAGGCTTTCACACATTTTGGGTTCATCATCTACAATCAAAATCTTGGGTAAAAATGCCATGACCTCTCATTCTCCACGTGTTTTCCTATCCGCAGGGGAGCTTAATACGAATTACGCGATTTGAAAAAAATGCAGCAGTTTGACTTGATACAGCACATAACCATAAATTTCAAACCATTATGTCCACAGGATAATCCGAATCGCTGGGATCGGCGTTATGGCCCGTTCTACGATGCCTTAATCCCGCTTACACTTATCCGTTTACAGGCTAAGCAATTGTTATGCCATCGTGAATCTAGTTGAAATTATAAATTTTTATTAAGACAAACAAGATTGGAGAAACAATCCCAGGACAAAGGTGCACATAATCGCGTGCATCCGGTCCGTTTTTGAAACTATAGTGAAAAGAAGGTCTAGGTGCCGGAATTATTTTCAAACCGGCTGTTAATTTCCAGTGCCTTCATTTTTTGTATCAAAGTGTTGCGATGAATCCTTAGCATCCGGGCCGTTTTCGCCTGATTGTACTTGCAGATTCTCAGAGCACGCAGAATATACTGCCGCTCGAATAGCCGACGCGCCTGCAGGAGCCCTTTTTCGACCCCTTGGCCGGCTTTCAGGGCGTCTTCATTATACAGCAAATCAAATGGCAGATCCTTTACATCTATCCAACGTTCGTGGGATCTAAGCACCACCAGTCTCTCGATGAGGTTTTCCAGCTCGCGAATATTGCCGGGCCAATGATAGGTTTCCAGAATGGCCATAGCCTCCTGCGTTATGCCTTCAATTTTCTGGTTGAGTTTGCGATTAAATTTGTCCAGAAAAAAATTTGCCAGAAGGGGGATATCTCTCCGGCGATTGCGCAAGGGCGGCAGCTCGATCGGGATGACATTCAGTCGAAAATAGAGATCTTCCCGAAAACGGTTTTCCTGCACCATCTGCTTTAACGATATATTGGTAGCTGTGATCATCCTGACATCCACCTTGATGGATCGATGGCCGCCGATGCGGGTGAAATCCCTTTCCTGGAGAAACCTCAAAAGCTTGGCTTGCAATTCCAGCTTCAGATTGGATATCTCATCCAGAAACACACTGCCATTGTTGGCGAATTCAAACTTGCCGATATTCCGGCTGTATGCACCGGAAAATGCGCCCTTTTCGTGACCGAAGAGTTCACTTTCAATCAGTTCCGGGGGGATCGCCGCACAGTTGATTGCAACAAACGGCTTTGAAACACGTGGGCTTTGGTTGTGAATTGCGCGGGCTGCCAGTTCCTTGCCGGTTCCCGTTTCACCGGTGATCAAAACATTACTGGAAGTGCCCGCTACCTTTTTAATCAAGGAGAAAACCGCCTGCATCGGCCGCGATTCTCCGATAATTCTGGTTTCATCGAACCTGAGCGCTACCTCGGAGCGCAGATAGCGCACTTCCTGTTCAAGCGATCTTTTTTGTAAGGCCCTTTCGATGGCGGTGAGGATGGCATCGGCGTCAAAAGGTTTGGTAATGTAATCATAGGCACCCGAGGTGATGGCAGCAGTCGCCTCGCGGGCCCGATCGGTGGCCGATACCATGATGACATCAATTTGTTTATCATATGCCTTGATTCGTTTGAGGGTTTCAATCCCGTCCATGCCCGGCATAATCAAATCGAGAAGCACCAGATCAAAGGCTTCGCTGTTCTATTTGTACAGTGCAATCTGGCCGTCGGCAGCATAGGCGACATAATAATCATCCTCGAGAATTACTTCCAGCACCTCGCGCGTGCCTTCATCATCGTCCACAATGAGGATACGGGAACGGTTTGTCGTTTGATTTACCACGCGCTGCCCCTTTCTCAGAATTCTATCCACTGTGCTTGGCCTCTTCTTATCACAACTGCCTAATTATTGCACACATTTATGTACACCAACCAGAAAAATGTGCACATGTGATATATACTTATGATAAAAGGATTTCGTAATGCACGGTGTCCAAATGCATATCAGAATGTGTGCACCTGTCTGGTCTGCGCGAAACCCTCAATATACGATTAAGGCTTAATTGAATTTAATTTCAATTAGTTATAATCAAATAAGAAAATTTTCGTAGGCTGGCATACGCCTTGCTTTATGGAAAACTACAAAACTATACTTGCGTATGCTTTTGTGTTCCCTGGCTCCAAACCCCCAACCGTTGAAACAGAAGGAGAAAAAATGAAAAAATTAGCGATTCAATTATTCGTCATCGGTATTATCATGGCAACCTATGCCTTGCCGGTTCTGGCAATGGGCGGTCCCGGTCCCTAATCATAGATCTGACAATCTCGTTTTGCACTGAAACGAAAAAAAACACAGGTCCTGCGGCCTGTGTTTTTTTGTGTGGTATCGCTCTGGCCAATCCGCAAGAGTGTCATTGGATCATGGCCGGGAGCGTTTTTTCGGAGGGCTGTGAGACGAATGTATATT
>JBAVYC010001055.1:0-4677 GCA_049698595.1 Desulfobacterales bacterium
ATTCTGGCCCGGGCACGCAGCATTATCTCCGAGGCTCTGGTAACCGGCAAAGCCCTAAAAATAGAAGGTGGAGACTATGAATTCCGAGGCATGGGCAGGCGTCGCCGCGGCGGCAGGGGCCAAGGCCTGGGTGCCGGCCGGGGTCAAGGCAAGGGCCGAGGCAGACAGTCTTAACCAATCAACCATTTTACGAATTAACGATACCGAAGGGAGGTGAGCATTATGCCACAGGGAGATAGAACAGGCCCCGAGGGACAGGGTCCGAAGACAGGACGAGGCCAGGGAAAATGCGGTCCTAAAGACGGAACCCCTGCACCACAGGGACAAGGCGGTCTGGGAGCAGGCCAGGGCCGGGGAGCAGGAAGAGGTGCCGGCCGTAGCCAAGGCCAGGGAAGAGGCCGGGGCACCGGTCGTGGTGGCGGCCAAGGTAGCGGAAAAGGCCGCAGTAATCGGTAGCAACAAATCAACCATTCAACGAATCAACGACAATTGAAGGAGGTGATCTTATGCCAGGATTTGACCAAACAGGGCCGATGGGAGCCGGACCTATGACCGGCGGCGCCAGAGGTCGTTGCAACCCGGCAACGTCTAGAACAATTCCTGCCTACAATGGCGAGTACGGCTATGGTCGTGGTCTGGGGCGCAGACGCGCTTTCAGGGGTGGATACGGCCCCGATGCAGGTCGGGGTCGCGGCTATGGCAGAGGCTACGGGTGGTATCCGCCCGCGCCTGCTCCCGCCTATTCAGCAGGCACATCCGATGAGATGAACATGCTAAAGGCTGACGCCGATTACATGAAAACATCGTTGGATGCAATCAAAAAGCGCATTGAGGAATTGGAAAAAAAACCTGCTGAATCATCTTAATTGAGCCGTAATGCAGGGAGGCTGCATGATACTCAATGAATTAAGGGGTGGTAATTGGACCGCCCCTTAATTTTTAGCCTTTATGACCTTATGCTCATCGATACAGCTTTTTCCACGGATGGCGCTGGTGATCTTGAAGATTGGTTAATGCCAGATACAGGGCGCCCACCGCCAGCTCCGCACAGTGCGTATTCGCCGGCGGCAAAGTTTCAAGGTATGCGATCACATCATCGGGTGTAATCTCCCAGGCATCTTCGACTTTTCTGCCTTCTGCCAGCTCAGCCACCGTATTGGCACAGGCGTTGGTATTCATACATCCGGTGGTTTGAAATGATACCGCTTGGATATGCCCCTGCTGAACGGAAAGAAACATTTCGACGTTATCACCGCATTCACCGGTCCGCTTCCCATAGCCATCCGGATGCTCAATTTTCTCTCGTCTGTCGGAGCGATAGGCCATCTCCAGATAGTGCTCCGAATGATCCTGCCAGATAACAAATTTTTTCTGTCCCATTGACTTATTTAACAAAAATAATGGTAAAAAAATTAATACTTTAGACTTAGTTGAATAGTTCACTGGTTGAATGGTTGATTAGATAAATCATATTCATGATTTCAGAATGTTACGGTTGTTGCTTAAAGATTTTGGGGACACAGATTTGCACAGATAACCACAGATTAATTCAAAACGCCTGGCGGCGGAACCATGTCCAGACATATGTAGCTGCCTGCATGCTAGGTGTCCTTTCTCGCCGAAGGCGAAATAAACTTTCTTTTTTAATCCGTAGTCATCTGCCTGCCCAAAGAAATCTTTTTTGCCCTTATTTCATCGGGGTGTCCTAATTATCCTTTCTTTTGAAAAGGGATAAATCCATATTTGCAACCAATCAACCCATCAACCAATCAACGATATCTGTACTTATTATAATCAATGATCACAAACATTGCCGCCGGTTTGCAGCGTATTGTCCAGGTACTGTTTTACCAGCTCCTCAGGCGTCAGCGCCGCGGCGCCAACAAACACCTTTATATCGTTTTGGGCAAAAAGGTCCAATGCCCTGGCACCCATTCCCCCCGCAATAATCACATTGGCACCCTGGTCATGAAGCCATTTTGGCAGCACCCCGGGTTCATGGGGCGGCGGAACCAAGGTCTCTTTATTTTTGATCACATTGCCTTCAACTTCCACCAATGCAAATTCCTGACAATGCCCGAAATGGGCGGTGAGTTTTCCTTCGGCTAACGGTATTGCAAACTTCATGGTAATCTCCCTCCTAGTTTATTTGATGTTCATTTCTCAAGCTTTTCTGTCAAACGCTGCCAGGTGCTCCGGATGGCCTCTCCAACCGATGACCTGCCATCATATTCAAAAACGGTTTGAGCCTGAATCATGGCCTTGGTGAAAATCGGATCAAAGGGGATGCGGCCCAAACAGATGATGTCCTTTTCTTCAGCATATTTTTCAATTTCCCGGGTCAATTCCAAATTGAGATCAAATTTGTTGACACAAATCATAGCCGGTACCTTAAAATGGGCGGCCAGCTGGGCCACCCGCTCCATATCGTGTTTACCGGAAACAGTGGGTTCGGTGACAATCAGTACCGCACTGGCGCCGCCGATGGAGGCAATCACCGGACAGCCCACCCCGGGGGGACCATCAGTGAGAATCAAATCCAGGTTCTTGGCTTCGGCAAGCTTGCGAGCCTCCTGACGCACCAGGGTGACCAATTTGCCGGAATTTTCCTCGGCAATGCCAAGCCGGGCATGCACCATCGGTCCGAAGCGAGTGTCCGAAACAAACCATTCGCCGCAGGTGCTTACCGGAAAATCAATGGCATCTTCGGGGCAGAAGTGGACACAAACGCCACATCCTTCGCAGTCAATGGGGTTGACTTCATAATCAGCGCTGATGGCATTGAAGCGGCACATCTCCCGACACAAGCCGCATTCAGTGCATTGGTCTTTGTCGATCACGGCGGTGTTTCCGGATTGAAAATCCGTCCGCTGAATCACTTTGGGATTCATTATTAAATGCAGATCGGCCGCATCCACATCGGCATCACAGAGAACCATTCTTTCAGCCAACGAGGAAAAAGCAGCCATGATGCTGGTCTTGCCGGTTCCACCCTTGCCGCTGATGACAATTAATTCTTTCATGAAGGTTGCTCCACAAATAAGCGTTCACAGGTTCAGAGTTCAACGTTCAGGGTTACCTTGCTTTCGGGAACCTTGAGTTGGATCACGGGTCAATTTCTAAACTTCAATGCCCTAAAATTGACAGTTTCGTAATAAATCTGATATTCGATTTTTAGTCATTGTAACAAATTGAATTTACAAGTCCTGAAATTTTATTTTTGCGCTTTTTGTGCCTTTTTGCGGCTATATCAAATCTGAACACATTAACGGCAGATTTTTTTAATTTTCTGATAAAGTTCCTGAAATTTTTCCTTCCACTCCGGCATCACGTCCACGATCATATCCCCCCGGGAATAGGCCTCGGCAATTTGTCGATCAAATGGGATTTCCAAGAGAACGGGCAAATTTTCACGGTTTGCATATTCTTTGACTTTATCGTCTCCGATATCAGAGCGGTTAATGACCAGCCCGCAGGGAATGTTTAAAATCCTGGCGGCACCCACCGCCAGTTTTAAGTCGTGTAGACCAAATGGTGTCGGTTCGGTCACCAGCAATATGAAATCGGCCGGCTTCATGGTTTCGATCACCGGGCATGAAGTACCCGGAGGGGCATCCACAATGGTGATTTTAGTCGGATTCCGCAAAGCCAATACTGCTTTAATCAAAGGCGGTGACATGGCTTCGCCCACTCTCAATTTTCCGTGGATGAATTCGACGCCGTTGCAATGGCCTTTTTGGCGGACGCCCAGTTCCCGGCCTTTTTCCGTGATGGCCTTTTCCGGACAGACCGCCATGCAGCCGCCGCAACTGTGACAAAGCTCTTCAAATGGCAACACCGTTTCACCAACGACCACGATGGCCTTAAACACGCAGATGTCTCCGCATTTTCCGCACAGGGTGCATTTGTCCATATCGATTTCGGGGACCGGGGTGGTGACGGTTTCAGTCAGATCAAAAACAGGATGAAGAAATAGGTGGGCATTGGGCTGTTCGACATCACAGTCCAGCAATTGAACCCCCGAACCAATCGATAGCGCCATGTTCGTCGCAACCGTGGTTTTACCGGTGCCCCCTTTTCCGCTGGCAACGCTGATAATCATGGATGTAGCCTCTATTTACAAAATAATTGGTCACTTGATGGTTTAAAAATCACAGTTCTACATTCTATTTTAAATTATTTCTCAAACTTCAGCGACCCGTCCGTCCACCGCCTCCCATACCACCACCTCTGCCGCCGCCCATTCCTCTACCGCGACCCATACCCCGTCCTTGTCCCCCGCCCATACCTCCCATTCCGGCGTGAGCTTCCACGCTGGCTTCGGTGGTGGGAGTCAACTTCCCATTCTGGTAGGTTTCCACGATGTCCTTCACTGAGCCGGCCTGCCCGACGTACACTTGAACCCCTGCAGCAGACAGCGTTTGCATCGCATTGGGGCCGCAATGCCCGGTAATCAAAGCTTTGGCTCCTTTGGCGGCAATAAACTGGGCCGACTGAATCCCGGCCCCGCCGCCCAGGGCGGCATTATCGTTGTCGAAAACTTCAAAACTCATGGTGTCCGTTTCAATAATTAAAAAATAACGGCACCTGCCAAATCGAGGATCCAGCTGGGATGACAAATCTTTGCCGGAAGCGCTAATTGCTATTTTCATCGCTCGAACTCCTTGTTCTGATATC